>CAWVEX010000042.1:0-30245 GCA_963928415.1 Bacillota bacterium
AAGAAACAGTTGGACAAGAACGCACAAAAACTTGCTGAGGCAAATAATCAAACAGAAAAATTAGACAATAGCAGTAAAGATATAAATTCAATATTAGATAAGCTAAAACCATCTAAACTTAATAAAAATAATAATCTTATTTCAAACGAGGATGTTGAAAAAATCAAAAATTTTACAAAAGATATAAAAGATATTACTAAAACAGTTAGAAGTGTAAATGACTTAAATATGGCTATTAAAGATTTTGAACATAGTTCCTTTGAAATAGCGCAAGAAAATTCTTCACTAAAATATCAATTAGAGTTAAAAAATGATGAAATTGATAAATTGAAAAAAGATTTGTCTGCAAAGGAAAAGATTATTAGCAAATTACAAGCTGAAAAAGAAAAAATAAAACAAGAATTACAGAAATTTAAAGAGTTCTGGCATAGAATTATGGGACATTTTCATAAGCGAATTTGCTATGATAAAGATGAAAATTATAAAATAGTAAGTGATGACTTATACAAAAATGGTATATTTACTGATGATGAAAATGAAATTGTAAATAATATTGCTAGAAAAGTAAAACCAAAAGAAGAACTAGAAAATAAGAATAAAAAGAAAAATAATTATGAATTAAAATAAGGAGTTAAAAAGTTATGAAAGAAAATAAAGTTGAGAATGTAATAAATAAAATTAAATGTTTTGATACTAAAGATAAATTGAGATTAGGAATTTGTTTAACTACAAGTGATTGGGCTAATATTTTATATAATAAAACAGAAATGTATGAAAAATTTGATACTATGCTAAAAGAAATTGATGAAGAATATAGAACTACTCTAATAAATTTAGCAAAGTATAAACTTGTAATGTTTACACTGACTAAAATTATGGAGATGGAACAAACTGAAAGAAATAAAATTGTATTATATTTATTTAATTGCTTGGATTCTGAAATTAGCAAGAATTTTTAATATTGAAATGTAATTGTATACGTAATTTATGTTAAACTTGCAAATTATGTAAAATTGTTGTATAATATAAATATGCAGACTTATTTTCTTAGTCAGCTAGCCATATTTCAAAAATCAACAATAATTAAGGAGGAAACTTTTATGGCAACTCAGGTTAGATTTGAAGATGTTTTTTCTTACGATGGTTCTCTTTGGTTTCGGTTTGATGATGGCGAGGCTTTTAGCGTAAAGTCGCTCAACGATGGCGTTATGGTTATTGAACCTATATGCGGTAGCACAATTTATTCTTTTGCAAAAAATATTGCAGGATGCTTTGAGGAAGGTTCCAACTTTAATGGTCTGAAAGCCATTGAATTTGAATTCAACGAAGCATATGTTTCTGTAACTGCAAAAAATGCGGATCCTGACAAGATCGTCCAGCTTTGGAACGAAAAAATGGAGGAAAATCGCATTAAGCGCGAAAAAGAACGTGAGGAGTATATGAAAACTCCAGAGTATCGTGCTAAAAGGGCAAAAGAATTGAAGGTTGGATACCGACGTCAGACAGTTGAAGAACTGGTTGAGCAGTCTATGCAAACTGAAAAGCTTCAGTTCAAAGATGAAGAGGCACGCAAAGCCTGGGAAAATTTCGTTGAGGTTAACTCTCAAGACCCCTACAGTTCGTGTGTAGTTCGCTATGCAGAATACTGGGCAAAGTTTATGCAATATCTTATGGTTAAACACGATGGTGTTACCATTGCCCAGATTGCTGATAAAGCGTCCCACGCTGCTGATATTGAGGGAGTAACGGGATTTATGTACGGTTGTGCAGTGAATGTTTTGTCTCAGGTCTGGAAATACGGCGAAGAGCTTCGCAAATGGCACAATAAGGAATATGACTATGAAGGAGATGGCGTTGTCAATCCTGCTGTGCTGACTGTCAATGTAGGTTAATTCCTACAGTAAAAGTAAATATTTTAAAAATATTTCTTTCCCTCGCAAGAGGGTTCTTTTTTATTATAAATTTTTTATGTATTTATTGCAATTTATTAAAAATATGATATACTTTAATAAATTGATTGATATTTGTATCAATTGTTAAGGAAAAAAAGTTGTAGATAACTACGACAACCGCTCCAAATACCAGTTTTACTGGTATTTTTTTTGCAAAATAGATATAAAACATCCAGTTAGTTTATTATAAAAACCTAACTGGATGTTTATGTATAATGTTCCATTATTGATTGTAAATCATAAGTATTAACAATTATTAGTTTAATATCTTTATTGCTCCAGAATAAATCTTTGACATTATCCCTATGTAGTCAAAAATTCCTCTTTTATTAACATCTTTTTTTGCTTTTATTTCAATTTCTTCTATTAATTCATCTCCTATCTTTATACTTAAAGTACCAATTCTTTCATTTTCTAAGACAGGTGCTTCTAGGTATGTTACTGCATTTATTTCAATAGTGGGATCTATATCAGTTGCAATTGATTTTATTTTAATTTCATCTATCTTTAACTCTAAGCTATTTACTGCTTTATTTACATATATTCTATTCTCATTAATTTGCTTCCACATTTTAAATTCTCTTTGCACAATTTCTTCTAAATTTATTTTATGAAATCTTTTAAAAGCATATTCTATTAACTTCATTGAGTCCTTTGCTCTATCTTTTCTTGTATCAGCTCCAATTACAACTATAATTAAGTCCATATCTCCTCTTTTTACACTTGTAACTAAACATCTACCTGCATTATTTGTAAATCCCGTTTTTACACCATACACCCCTTCTACAGTTCCAAGTAATTCATTTGTATTATTTATTTGCATAGGATTACCGTTAATTGATATAGTTGTAGATTTTGTCTTAACTATTTTTGCTATAGTTTCATTTTTTAGTGCATAATCAGTAATTTTAGCCAATTCAAATGCCGTAGTATAGTGATTAGGATTATCTAGTCCATGAGGAGTTACAAAATGAGTATCTTTTAGTCCTAATTCTTCTGCCTTTTGATTCATTAGATTAGCAAATTCTTCTACACTTCCTGCTATATGTATTGCAAGGGCTACTGCTGCATCATTTCCTGATCTTAACATCAAACCATATAGTAAGTCATTTACTGTTATTTTATCATCAGTATGAAGTCCAAGTCTTGAGCCTCCTGTTCCAGCAGCTTTTGAAGTAATAGTTACAGTATCTTCTAAATTACAATTTTCTACTACAATTATTGACGTCATTATTTTCGTAGTCGAAGCCATTGCAGTCTGTTTATTTTCATCTTTACCATATATACATCTTCCTGATAATCTATCATATACTGCATATTTTCTTGAATTAATAGTTGGCTTTGTATCTGAGCTTGCAGCAGCTTCTATTTCTTGTTTTTCATTTTCTTCTATTACTACCTCTTCTAATTCATTTACATCATCTGCATACGCTGGAAAAGCTGATAAAATAAATATTAATGTTAAAATTGTTATTATTCTAATTATTCTTTTAATCATTAGCCTAACTCCTTTAAAATATTTTTATTATTAAAATTTTTACACTATATAATTAATTTAATAATATTTTACATGATAGATTTAAATTAGAAAAAAAATCACCTATAACATTTATATGTTATAAGTGATTTTTTATGATTTATTGTTTTCAATTTTAACTTAATACTATCTAATAATTATTATTTTTTCTTTATTTTAAAGAAATATTCATACTATATGTTAAGTTTGCGTTTTCAGTTAAGCCTTCACTAGCTGATTCTTCATCTGTACCAAATAATCTTATTAAATTTAATCTTAATTCTTTAGGATTTTTTCCATCATCATAATATTTATCAAATAGTAAAAAATAGTTAATTGTTTTTCCTGGTGGCAATATCATAGGGCTATTTACTAAATTTAAAGCTGGTCTTTCTTGATCTCCTAAATTAAGAGTAATCTCATTTGCAGCTACTCCATTACCTATTACTAAATATCCATCAGTTTTATTTGTTATCTCTACTGCATATTCTTCTCTTGCATAACTCATATTTTTATATAATATGTCAACTTTTAAATATTGGTCTTCACCAGTTAAATTACTAAAGTTAATTTTTCCTATATATCCTTGATTAGATATTTTCATTACATCATCTTCTTCTATTAAAGCTATTTTTTCTCTATGCGATTCATATCCCCCAGTTGTTCCAGTTGTAAGTATATCATCTAATATATTTATATCATAAATATATACATCATCAACATTAGAATAGTTTTGTATGTTATATATTTTTTTATTTGTAAATATTGAATCAACATATTCTATAAATTCTTCTAAGCTATTATTATACAAATATTCTTTGCAATCTGTTGTAAGCATATCATATGCATTTTGATATTGCTTATTATTACAGTAATTAAAAAAAGTATCTATAACATTATTTATATTTTCTTTTTTGTTTTCTGGAACTTCCTCACCATTACCCATAACTGGTAAATCAGGAGTATATGTATTAATCACGGCTTGCTCTTGTGGAAGATTTTTTATATAATTGTTAATTATTAAAATTGCTATCCATATAATTGCAACTATAATTATAATCTTCCAATACTTTTTCCAAAATTTTTTTATAGCTAATAAAATTTTTGTACCTGGCTTCATTTTTTCTTCCTTTTTAACTTTTAATATAATTTATAATATTTGATGAATGATGTATCAAACTTTTTAATCTTTTCTAATTTAGTTATTCTGCTACTGCAAAAGATAATTTAAAGTCATTTATATCATTTTCTATTATTACTATTTGTTGTTCTGATACTTCAGTTTGAGTTGAATCTGTTAGAGGATTTCTCAATTTTACTTTAAGTATAAATATTGTACCTTCTCTATCTATATCTGTATATTCTACTACAATATTATTTGGATAATTATTTTTACAATATGCTGTAAATTCTTCTATTGTTGGGAAATATGTTTGTTTAAATCCATCATAAAGCAAATTGTATGCACCTTCATAATCTTTGCTTTCCACAAGAGAAATGTATTGTCCAAAATATGTTTCCATACGCAATTTTTCACTAAGTGTTGCGATTTTATCTTTCCTATTCTCTTCATCAACTTCTTCAGAAACTGTACTATAATTAGTATTTATCTCTACATTTTCATTTAAAGTTTCACCAGTTGTTTCATTGGTTAATGCTATATTTTCATCTTTATAATAATTATTCATAAATATTATTATATTTATTGCTATAAGTACAAGTATTATAATTATCAGTACTATATATGTAATCTTCTTTTTTTCATTCATACAAATTTTCCTTCCCGTAATAAACATAAATCACAGTTTTATATCAATTATGTATGTATCTATCTATTTATTTTCTTCTATAACTCCAAATTTAATTTGTGGAGTTATACTTTCTCTATTTGCTAAATATACTTTTAGTTTTATTGCATCATCATTTGAATAGTTAAATGTCACACTAAATGTTGAATACCCATTTTCATCTTCATTATATGAACTCATAGCTACAATACTAGTTGAATATTTTACTCCTGAAATATTTGCTACCCTATAAGTTTGTGTTGCTATTTCCAAAAAATCATTAGAAGAATATATATGCATATTATTTATTTCATCTGTATTTAAATCATATATTTGTAAAATTTTATTTATACTTTTGCGTGTTGTTAAATTATATATTTGTTTAACATTTGTATTAATAAATTTGTAAAATTCTTGTTCTAAATAATTTTCATCAACATTTCCTTTATATCTTTCCATTATAAGATTAATTCCACTAGGAATAATAATATCTTGTTTTTGCATGTTATTTGTGTCTTCTAACTCATTAGTAGTCATATTAGAAGAATTTGTGTTTTCAGTTGAATTAATTATTATATTTTCTTCAGAAATTTTTGTATTACTTTTACTATTAAAAAATATTACTTGACCTATTAATAATATAAGTAAAATAATAATTATACAAATTAAAAATCTTTTCATATATATTCTCCATCTATACGCTGGTTATTCTTCAGCATCAGTATCAGTTTCTGTTTCGGTTTCAAATATTCCTAGTTTTGTTCCTTTATATGTAGGATACATATATGTTTCTATATCATCAACAATTGTTCTATTCATATCATATAATAATATATGTAAATCTTCATCTGTTGCAGTTCCTATTTGACTACCTGCTGTAACTTCGTCCCCTACTGATACACTTGGATTTATTCCACTAAATGTCATTTCCATATCCAAGACTATGTCTCTATCTACATCAAAATAGTCTGATCCAAACTTTTGCTTTAAAGCTTCTGCATTTCCATCTGATATAGTTTTAAACTTTATGGTAATAGTATTTCCGTCAACGCTTATTACCTTAGCATCTCCTGGAGCTATAATTGAATCACCTTGATTTACAGCTACTCCATTTTCTAAGAATAGACCATATTCATTTTCTTTTTTGGTTATCCCCCTTGTAACTATATCTTCATTTTCGTCTCCTACTTCTGTTTCACTTCCAACTCTTTCAACAGGCCATAATAATACTTGATTAAGTGGTTTCATAAAATCTTCTCTTGTAAAATATCCTAATTCAATTACCAGTTCTTTTAGCATTCTATAAATTGATTCTGCCTCAACTGAATGTACATTTTCTAATATAGAAAATGCTGTAAGTGCTGATTGTTTGCTCTCATTCCCATATTCATCTGTTGTAACAAATGATACTGGTTCTTTGTATACTTGCATATCCGCATCTTCTACTGGTTGAGTTCTATATTGTACTCCTTGGAATGTATATTCTTCTTCTCCTGCCTCATCTGCTTTTGCATTTGCTATTAACTGTGCTCTTAGTCTTGTACCATCATACCTATAATATTCTCCTGAAAAATCATAGCTATCACCCCAAGATGTAGTTCCGCTACCACCTCTAAATAAAGCAACAATTACATCATTAGGTCCTTCTGCTTCAGGTTCTGCTAGTTGATAAAATACACCCTGTGCACTTGTGTATGTAGTATCTAGAATTATGCTTGCTCCATTAAGATTTTGTTCTGATAATGGATCATCCTCAGCTTCAGTTGTAAATTGAACTTTTTTCTTTGCAGTTCCAGCTCTACCATATTCAAATGTTATATCTTTATAATACCAGTGTCTTATTACAGAATCAATTCTTGGCAAATATGCAGTAGATTCTTCTGAACCGTCTTTTATTAGATTTTTTAGTTCTTCTAATTGTTCGACAGTAATACCTGAAAGTACTGTAGTATCCAATGTGGCTTGAGCAGCTGCTACCTCATCTAAATTATTTAAATCAACAATTGGTAACACCTGATTTATCGTTTGATCTTCTCTAGATGTTGTTGTAATGCCTCCAGGCAAAGGAATTCCAACTCCTGGTGCACCACTTCCAGTTGGTACTTCTTCTTCTATTGTTACTCCTTCTACAGTACTATAAACTTGTCCTAATAAAGATTGTTCTAAGGCTCCTAAGTCAAACGCTATTCTTTGCTCTGAAAGTTCATATTCTGACCTATCTATTATAGTAGAACCTTCAGTTGCATAAACTCTATCTATTGGATATAGAACATCCATATGTGTTATTATATATAAAAAAGCATCTTCTAATCTTCCTGCAGCCTCAAATCTAGCAATTTGTTCATCAGTCATATTGCACATTACTTTTAAATAAACTTTTTCTATATCACTTTGTGAAAGTTCTGTACCATCTTCTTTCCTGTATATTACTTTAAATGTAGATTGCACTTCCTGTAAATCTATGTTAACTTTAGTATTAAAAGCATCACTCGCAGCTAAATCAAATGTTAAATCTGGCATCATAGTTGCTAAGTGTAATGATAAAAATAATTCAATAGGCTTGCCATAAATGGATGTCCAATCAGTCATATCAAAGTAAAATGTATCGCCAAAGCCTATAGATAATTCATTATTAATTCCTATTCTATTGGATTGGATTTTTAATAATTTTCTATCTCTGTCAATTGATACTTGTTGTCCAAAACCACCTGAAAATGGAGCATCATTTACTGTTACATTTATCATTCCTTCTGAATATATCTTTCCGTTTAAGCCTTCTATTCTATCGCTATCTCCAGCTTCACCAGTAAGCCAAGCTAATACATTGTTAACTCCAGATTGTCCAATACCTCGTAACCATCCTACTAAGCTCCAAGAGCTAAGCCTGTACATTGCTTCATTTTGAGCTATATATGCTTGTAAATAGTTTCTTTTTTTATCTAGTGGTGTTATTCCTACTATTTTAGAATTAGTTACACCATCATAATCTTCAGCATTTTCTTCTGAGTCATATTCATATTCAGCATCTGCAAATCCATATCCTACAATATCATATCCCATATCTTCTATTTTTTGTGCCAAAGCAATCTGGTCTTCTTCTGTAACACTAGTTGTAATTCCTTCACCTATAGCTAAGTCAACTATTCTTGACCATAAATCTTTACCAAAAGCTTTTATGCTATCTATAAAAGTTCCAGGTAGTGATGTAAAAAATCCTATAAGACCAATTATAAGTATTATTATTAATATAATTAGTCCAACAGTACCCAAAGTAGGAATTTTGGTAACTATCTTTATTACTATACTTGATGCTTTTTTTACTTTACCAGCTTTATTTGCAATACTAGACTTAGGCTTTGCATTTTTTTGTTCTTTTTCAGCTCCTGTTGTATTTATAGTACCATTATTTTCTGGATCCAACTTTTATATCACCTACCTCGCTTTTATATTAATTTCTATTAATTTCCTGAAAATCTATTATTACCTTTTTTATTTTTATGTATATTTCCTTTAAATCTACGTTTTATAAATGTTTCAGATATATATCCCTTTTGTACTCCTGCAACATTTTGTTCTATTTGAGTTGTTGCATCATCAGGAGACATTCCTGAATTTATATATCTATCTTGTTCATCACGTATCATATTATAATAATCTTCTTCATATGGTTTGACAGCTTCATCACCATTTAATAAAGCCTTTGTATGATCTCTTATCCAGTTATCATCATGTCCATCATAAATATTGGATAAATTATTATAATTCTTTGCAAATTTTCTTAAATTTGACTGTTCTCCAGCTTTTGCTATTGTATTATCTACCATACCATAGCCTGATTTAAATCCAGTAATTGCATGTGTTAAATTTCCTGTTGCTAAACCTGCTGAGCCTAATATTACACCTCCTGTAATTTTAGCCATACCTTTACCAGCTCCAAGTGCTACACCTCCTGCTAATTTAAGAGCTTTTTTCCACATTTCATCATTTTTAGTATTATAATTATTTTCTGCATTATTTGCACTTTGTCCTTCAGTATATATTGGTGTTTTATTACCTTCTTCTCCTCTTGGTGCACTTTGTTGAGATGTATTAGTACCTTTGTTATCTTCAAATACATTATTATCATTTTGTTGAGTATTTGGTTTAACATTTTTAGTTGCATTGCCATTTGTAGTAGGAGTCCCTCTACTAGCATATCCTTTAACTTTACTAGATCCAGAGGAAGCAGCTTTAGATACTGCACCAATTGCTGTGGTTACTAAAGCAGCTTGAGCAACAGTTTTAGCTACACTCTTTCCTTGGAAATGGAATATATCTTTTATTATTTCTTCCGCCTCGTACATAAAAAACACCATAATTATTGTAACAACAATACTTGCGACATCATCTATAGTCATCTCCTTTACTGCTGTTTGAACTAAGGCTAAATATATAATACAATGAAATGGTTGTAGCAAAATATTATATACAAAGTTTTTAAACCAGGTATTCAGTGCCTGAGATTTGCCATCACCCATTCTATCTAATGAATATGTAACGGTAATTAATGGTGAAATCATTACTAAGAAAGCTATTGTTACCATACGTTTAACATATGAGCAGAAAAATATAAAGGTCATTACAACTAGCATAAAGTAAATTATTGTATAGGCCAGTTGAGTAGTAAAATAAATATTCCACATTGCTTCATTAAACGCTTCATCCATTATAGTATCTTCGGATATCGAGTTATCTCTAGCTACTTTTAATACTTCAACAAGTCCATCATTAATGTTAATTATTAATATCATTATATAATGTAAAACAAATAAAAGTACCAAACTTACTACCCAATCTGTAAGCATTTTTTTATACCTAGCTTTATCTTCTGCAACAGAAGAAATTGCCATTCTAATACCTACATAAAGGACCATTACTGCTAATATAACTGCCGCTATATTTCTAATAGCTACATACCAAACCGAAATTTGCTCTCTTATAGCATTAATTATATCATAATTATCTACACTACTGCTAACCTTTTGGAAAAAGTTTATGCCTAATATAGGTACTTCATTAAATAAGATTTGGTCTAATGATATATTTAAAAAATGCATTATTAACCAAGCCAATAATAATGGTAATAATTTAACTACCCAAAAAACAAAACCAACTATACCATTTATAGCTGCACCGAATCCTCCTCCCCCTTCGTCGTCAGTAGTTGTGTCTGTATCTGTTGTATCAGTTCCTGTGCCAGGAGTTCCTGTGCTTGTTGTTCCTCCAGTTTCTGAATCAGAAGCATTATCTCCATCTACTAATGTTTGAATATCATCTTCAACAACTGCAACAATATTATCTGCTGTTTCCGTTAGAGCAGGCATACTAGATACAGCTTGTCTTAATGCCTCAATGCTTCTTTCATAATCATCCTCTATTGTACTTTCTGTATAATAGTCATTATATTTTTCAGCAATTGATTCTGAATATCCTTGATCTCTATAACTATTTGCAGTAATTTGGCTAGTTCCTTCTGGGTCTTCTGTTCCAGCTTCTTTGTTCATATTTAGAAAATACTCATAGAACATATTAGTTACAAAATCTTCATCAATAGACACTGCCTTAACATTGTTTTGTAATGCAAAAATTATAGTTAAAAGTATAGATATTATAATAATTAATTTTTTTATAAACGTTTTTCTTTTCATATTTCACCCCTTTTTATAGTCCTTGTAAGAACCTATTGGCACCTCTATATTTAGTTTTAGCTTTATCTTCAAAACTTTTTATTTTATTATCTAATTTGAATAAATCTTTTGTAAGGTCTTTGAATCTATTATCTGTTACTGTACTTTCAGTTATACTTGTCTGCATTATATCAACAATATCATCTTTAGTATATTTTACTTTTTTACTTAGTTCATCACTTGACATATTACTGTTTTCAGGCTTAATTTTTTCTTTTTCTATTAACTTATCTCTCATAAAAATTACTTGAGCTCTAGCCACATTATTTATCATACTTCTTGTATAACTATCTAGTTGAATTGACAAACCTAAATCACTTGCAACTGAATCTATTATATCATTAATAGAACGATTATCAATAGTTTTAATCTTATTCTCTTCTATATAATCATTTACTAAGTGTTCTATCTTTGTTTTACTTGCTGCACCTATTATTTTATCCGCAGTTTGTTGATAATCCATAAAATCTTTTTTATCAACCTTCTTTTTAATATCTTCTGCTTTTTGTGCAATATCTTTTTCCCTATTTGAAATATCTTCTAATATATCAACAGATTTATAATATTTATCCCTCTTTTTAGTATACTTTTCAGTTTGAAATGGTATATCTCTTTGACTTTCAATTGTACCATCTTTTCCTGACTTATAATGTTTCTTATGTAATCTGCTATCATTTAACCAGTTTACTCCTGTTGCAAGTAAACCTAATCCTACTGCAGGTTCAACTACAGTCATAGGTATAGCCAAAATTGTACTTGCAGAGCCTATAGCTGAATCCTTAATTAATTTAAAGTTTGCTTTATATCTTTTCTTCCTATGTGATGAAATACTCTTTTTTAGCTTTCTTGCTTTCACACCAACAGCGCCTTTTTTTCTTGAAAGTTTTCTTATTTTCGCTTGTTTTTGTAAAGCAACAAGTCCAGGTGTTTCTCCTCCTAGCTTAATATTTTCATTTGCAAAGTTTTCAACACGAGTATCAATCCAATCTAAGGCATTATTTCTTGCATCCTCAACAGCTGGAAATTTCTTATCTATTTTTCTACCTAATTTTTTTCCAGTATTTACAGCAAAATTTCCTACACCCTTAGCAACTCCTAAAGATGTACTTGCAAATTGACCAACAAACACCGCGCCTGCAAAAGCCTCCATTATTTGTTCTCTTTCTTTTCTTGCATTTGCCGATTCTTCTGCTAAATCTGATCTACCTTCAAAATTAAATATGCTTCTAAATACTTCATCTGCATCTAGCATAAAATTCATAAATACTAATGCTATAATATATCCCCATATAGATGTAAATGCCAATTTCAAAGCAGATGTCATAAGTACAGTATAAACAATTGCATGAACCGTTTGTAATAAAACATTTAACACAAAATCATATAACCAACTACTAAAAGAAGACCCCTTTTTTCCTCTAGCAATATCTATTGCATATTTAGCACCAATAAATGGAGCAATTACAATTAATAGCAAGATTGTAAAACTTCTTTTAATATATACCCATAAAAACTTAACCCATATAATAACAACAATTATGTACATTATAGTTGCAGGTATTGAAACACTTGCTCTTAAATCATAAGCTCTTGTCATTATAGTTTCATAGATTGAATCTTCTTCGTATCCTGACTCTGCCATAATATTTTGAGAAGTTTTTTCAAATATATCTACTAAACCATTGTTAGTATTTATTGTAAGTATCATTATCCAATGTATGACTAGAACAATAACTAAAGCTTGCACCCATCCTATTAGCATTGTTTTGTACTTTGCTTTTCCACTTGGTATAGTAGACAAAGCCATTCTTATACCTATATATATGATTATAACAGCTAAAGCTATTATTACTAAATTTCTAAAAGATACGTACCATGTTGCAACTGAATTTCTTATAACATCAACAGCACTTCCTGTTCTAACAGGTTGCCCTCCAGCAGTATCTGAAAAAAAATTAATGTCAAGTATTGGAATTCTATTAAATATAATATCCTCGATATTATACAATGGTTCATCTTCTTCATCTTCTTCTGTTAAACTTCTACCTATTAATTGTTCACCTAAAAAATTTGCTGTGTCATTAACTACTTGTCCACCATTTCCAACACTATCATTAAAGTTATGGTTTGTTGAACTATAATCTCTTACTTCTCCACCTTGCTGAGCTACTGTATTTTTGGTCTGTTCTACTATGCTACTATCTATTGGACCTTCTCCATTTGCATCTGCTCCATCTTCAGCTAAGAATATTGACCCTGAATAGCTACTTAATACAGAGTTAGGATATGAACTATCCATTTCATCGAAAAAAGTTTGGCTTGCATTAAATGAAAATGAACCTCTATTTAAAAAGTCATATCCCATTGAACCATCACCATTTGCTGGAGCCCATAAAGCAATTGCTGCTACTGAATAGTCTCCTTCTTGAGTGTACATTGATGCTACTCTACCACCCATACTATGACCTACAATAGCTATCTTACTTGTATCTATATCATATCTGCTTATCATACTCGATATAGCTGTATTAACATATTCATACATATTTGATAGTGTATATGCTGATTCTGACGCTGTACTTTCTCCACAGCCTGGAAAATCTATTGTTACAGCTGCTATACCATTTTGTGCAAGTATACTTCCTAATCTAATAAAATGATCATCATCATTTCTTCTATTTCCTGTATATCCATGGCACATAACTACTAAAGGTATTGATGTAGTTGTACCATTTGGAACCATTATAGTTGCATTTATAGGATTTCCAGGAGTAGATCTAGATTGAAATGTTGTATCATTTGTTGTAACCACATAAGTTGCATTTGTTGATTGATTTCCACCTTCTGCTGCTTTTACTAAAGAAGTAGAAAAAGAGATAGTGAGCATAATTATACAAATTAATATAAATGCAATTTTATTGTATAGTTTTAATTTCATCACTATTCTCCTTTCTGCTTTTTATTTATACTAATTAATTTTTAAAATTTGATATTTATATTTTTTATTCCTAGTATTATTTTAGTTTTATATTAATTTAAATCATGTAAGAATGAATTTACAAATCTTTGAAATATTGATACATAACCTAAAATTGGAGCTTTTATTAAGTATATTATTAATCCTGCTATATAATCCATTATGCCGGCTATACCATCAAATATCCATGTAAATACATCTACTTGCTCTTCATAAATTATTGTTGTAGGCATACCATCAAATGTAAATTGATCAGCTATTTCATCTAAATCTACTTCTTCAGTATCTAATGATACTCCTGAAGAACTGGTAGGGCCATCTAGTCCTGCAGCACCTCCTGTTCCTGCACCTTCTAAATATTCGAAAGTTGCATTTGCAGCTGTTTCTGCTGATATTCTACCTACCCAGCCCTGGTATCCTCCATTATTTTCGCAATCTCTTATTGCACTTCCATAATATAGTGTATCCCCTGAATACATTCCTATTGACTTTCCATCACCAACATATACTGCTACGTGATGCCACATTACGATAATATCTCCTGGTTGCCATTCATCTGATGAACAGTCAACTCTTTCAAATCCATTTCTAACTAATGGAGGATTATTAGGATCTGATGCATCATGACTTGAATAAGGACATTTTACAAATTCTGTATATTCTTCTCCTCCTAGCCCTAATGCATGATGTATTACAAATGATACAAACGCTACACAATGAAAATAATATAAAGTTGAAGTATCTTCATCACTTACAGGAAGATTATATCCTGAATTACCTCCATATCTTGCCTGTGCAGAATGTTTATTTGCAAAATCTATTGTCCAGGCTGCAATAGTTTCTCCTGCTTCTTGTACTGTATGACCTGTAGTAGGTCCTAATGTATCTGTGTTTCCATCACTTGTTTGCGTTTGAGCTGCTTTTAATGAAGTAGATAAAAAGAAATTAAAAAAGACATTTGTAATTAATAATATAACTAATATTCTTTTAAATACCTTTTTCACTATTATCCTCCATTTTCTCCAGAATCCAAATATTTTTCATTTGAAACTCTATCTCCTTCATATTTCATTACTAAATTATTTTCCAGTTTTGTATAAACATTTGCAGGTATGTTTCTTTCTTTAATCAGCTCTTCTATTTTAATATTTTCTGTAATCCAGCCTTGAAAATTGTTATATATTATTATTCCATTTTGACTTGGATAACCCATTCTTACAGAAAATCCTAATAATGGATATTCAATCTCTAAATAATTATTATTATTTATAAAATTAGCATAATGTGGATATAAATCTGTTAATTTATTTAAAAAAGTAGCAATATCACCTGTGCTATTAAGTTCAGTAACTAACTTTCCAAATTTTTTGCTATCTCCTTCATTATATTTATCAGGTGGATAAATAGATATCTCACCATTAGAAAAGAATATATAAAAGTTTTTACATAAATATCCAATAATATCATTATTATTATCTTCAAATGTTGGCTTGCCAAGTATATTTTTTACATCTTCTATGCTTGTTGTAGTAGATATGCTATTTACTATTTTTTCTTCATAATTTTTAGTAAATACTATATTATATATTTCAGAACCTATTTTTCTTACCTTATATCCTTCGTCAAAATAGATTTCATAATTATCTACTGTACTTTCTTTAGTACCCAAATTTACTTGATTATAAATCCAATTTGAATTTATTATATTTGCAAGTATTGGTGATTCGACTGTCAATGTTGTCAATGTTTCTTCTTTATAATTATCTATTTGATAATTTGTTTTTATATGTTCCCAGTACTTTCCGTCATTATTTATAGTATATAAAGATACATCTCCTTGATCATTAAACTGTATATTTACTAATATATTTTTTTCTTGATCTATCATCCTAAAATTATGTCCTTTTAGCATACCAGCCACATGACTTATTACTATTTCATAAAGTTTTTCATTAGTTGTTCCATCTTCATTTATTGTTGGTTTACTAAAATGTAAGTAAATATCTTTTTCATAACCATCTTCTTCCGAATCTTTCATTGCAATATATTCATGACCATCAAATTCAATTAGTTCTTTTACTGAAGAAAAATCATTAACTGATGTTTTTTCTTTATAGTGTGTAATCAGATTTCTAATAATAACTATAATTAATATTAATAATATTATTCCAAAGAAAATTAGTATTTTTCTTTTTTTCATTCTTTATTTACCTTTTCCTATCTTAAAATCTTTTAATCCTTTATCTACACTTCCACCACTAATTTTTAGTGCACTCTTAACTATTTTTTCGGCATTATCTAAAAATATTATGAAAACTACTCCTATAAGTGGAGCAGCAGTTACAATAGCACTTGCTGAATACATAAACACTAAATAAATTATAAGATGTATTGGTTGTATAAATATTAAAAACATTAAGCTTTTAAACCAATTATTAAATGCTTGTGCTTTACCATCTCCTACTGAATCAATTGCATAAGTTAAACATATTAATGGAGAGATAACTGTTAAAACAAATATTTTTAATACCCTAAATAAGTACATTATAAAAAACTTTAATTCATAAAAAATTAATACACACTCAAATACAAAATATAGTAATTTTGTCCATAAGCTAGCACTAGCAGTTTCCCTAGCTAAACTAGTTATCATTGAAATTTCTACATTACTTAAAATAGAACTATCGGTAATTGCCTTACTTACTAGTTCAATGAAAAGATTTGAAATCCTTATCATAAAAATAATTATATACTGCATTATGAATAACAATATTATTCCTATTAACCAACTCACTAACATTTTTTTGTATTTTGCTGAATCTTCTGAATTTGTAGCAATTGCCATTCTTATGCCTACATATAGTAGAGTTATAAAACATCCTACAGCTGCTATATTTCTTAAAGCTACATACCATATTGCAACATTGTCTTTTATATCATTTAAGAAATCGGTATTTCCACCCACTGTTGCTTTTTCAAATAAATCAATATCGAATAATTCATATTTGTTTGTTAACAAATTTCCTATTGTAAAATAATCTGTAGGTTCTATTCCATCTGCTAAATTAGGCATTGTATCAGTTATAATAGCTGCCAAAACAATATTTATAACAGCTGGGAAATATGAACCTACTTCAGTAATTCCAATTACTAATGTATCATCTTGTGAATCTGAAATATTTATATCGACTTGTTCTGTTTCTCCCGGTGAATTAGGATCATCTGATGTTATTGTAGCTTGTCCTTCTAAAAACTGGTTAAATCCTTCGCCATTCCCAGTAGCAGATTGAGGAATGTTAAATAACCCATCTTCATCTGATGCATATACTTTTGGCACAATGATTAATGCAATAACAATTATTATTTCTAATATTGATTTTACCTTTTTTTTCAATTAAAACACCTCATATTATGCTTGTTTTTCTTGTATTTTGTTTATATTTGTTTCTATGAATTCAAATTCCTTTTTCGTAGGTACAATTTCTATTATTGCAGTTTGAGCACCAACTTTAAATAATCCTTGACCTCTACCACAAGTAGTTAAGAAATCCGCTTCTCCATCGCTTAATTTAAATACTTCTTTTATGTATTGTATTTCTGATTTATCTTGTGCTAAGAACAATTTTGTATCTGATGAAGTTAAAACTGCTTGCACTTCTGATTTTTCATAGAAGTCTTGGAATCTTTGTGATACAACAGCAAGAGAAACATTTCTTTTTCTGGCACGTCTTGCCATTTTATTTAAAAAGTCTACAGCTTCAGGATATGGCAAAAGCATCCAGGCTTCATCAACTAAAACACGCTTTTTTCCAGCCTTAGTTTTATCTTCACTATTCTTTTTAACATACTTTTCCCAAATCCAAGAAAGAAGAATTTGTTGTGCAAGAGGTCTTGCAAATCTCTCTTCTAGATTTGATATATCCAGATTAATAAATGAAGCTCCTTCTAATAAATCAAAAGTAGATTGCCCATCAAAATATGCCATTTGTCCATTTAACTCTCTTACATATTGTTTCATAACTTTGACTAAATAACTGTAATGAGTTCTATAATCCGGATTTGTATTTTGATTAGCATTTGCTACTAACCTTCTATACCAAGAGCCTATTGTAGGCATCTTCTTTTTAGTTCTTCCTAAATAATTATTTTGTAAAACGCCATCCATATTTTTTTGATATAAAGAATTTACATCTCCTGTAATTCCAAGTGCTGCATATTCTTCTGCAGCTGCTTCTGCAATTATTTGTTTAGTTACCTCATTTACATCTTCTGATCTTGTACTACCTCTGGCCATTGTAAGTAAAATTTGTGTAACATCTTCTACTTTGTTTTCTACATTTAATACCACTTTTTCACGGCCAGTTATTTCATCTCTAGTTATTTCCGGTTCAATATCAAATGGATTAATTATTGTATTTGAATTTGGAGAAATAACAACGTTTAAACCTCCAAGTGAATCAGCAACAACTCCATATTCACCTTCAGCATCTAGTGCTAAACTTTCTATACCCATTAAGACTGCAGATCTAGCAATTAAAGTTTTTATAGTAACACCTTTACCAGCACCAGATTTACCAAATACAACCATGTTATAA
Organism: Bacillota bacterium; assembly: GCA_963928415.1. Classification (GTDB taxonomy): domain Bacteria; phylum Bacillota; class Clostridia; order TANB77; family CAG-508; genus CAG-793. Next base: position 18,554 of record CAWVEX010000042.1, read on the forward strand.
TTACTTAAACTTGGACTAAAATTATCATATAAAATTGGAAGTCCTGTTTGCCTATTAAATCCTATAGGTATTCCTTTTTCGTGTCCAACATCTGCATTTATAAAAGGGAAAACTGTAGCCATTGATCTACGATCAAATGTATGAACTTTCTTTATTTTATCCTCACATAAAGGTAAATTAGATTTAAAAGCATCTTCTTGTATTGCCCAAGCAGTTTTTATACCTGTTAAAGTTTTTGCCATTTCTGATGATAAAAGTTCTGTTTGTTTATCTAGCTCTTCAACACTATATGCATAAAGAGTACATATAATTGATGCTTCAAATAATTTGTCTAAACCACTTGCTATTGCATCTCTTAGTTCCTCTGCTTCAGCTCTTTTTTGTGCTAGGGAACTCTCTCTATTTATTTGTCCTCTTTCTTGTGCAACTATTCTTTCAGATTCTAGCTCATTTATTGTTCTGTTAAGTTCATTTTGAGATTTAGCTTCACTAATAGGAGTAATATATACAGATACATTTATATCACCAAATGTATACATTCCTCTAAGTAATTCTGGGAAAGTACACATTCTAGGAAGTGTCGATACTAGCAATGTTCTTGCGTATTTACTTGTGCTAGAAACTATTTCCAATCTATTTGTACTTGTAGCATCAATTCCTGATGGAGCAATTAAGTCTTTTAAATCTTTTACATTATTTACAAAGCTTCTATCTTTTTTTGTATTTTCTGCCATACTTATGTTTTGCTCTTTATTTTTTTTCTTCATATTAGAAAATCCTCCTATTCTTTAGTTACACATTTTTCCTTATAACTCTTCTTTTTGGTTTTTCTTGTAATTCTTCTTCTACATTTGCATTTTTTACTTTTTGTTTTGCAGCCTCATATAAAGGTTTGCTCATATCTTCTTTATAGTTTTCTAAAACATCTAAAGCTTTTTCTTTAATTTGCTGTTCTTTCCTTCTTTTCTCAGCTCTTTCTTTATCTGCCTCAACTATACTCTTAGTAGCTAATCTAACTGCATTTTCTTCTATTTGTCTTTCTATTCTAGCTTTTTTCTCTTCTAATACATCTTTTGCAGTAGAATATAATTTATCATACTCAGAGTTTAATGCATTTCTAAGTGTAAATCTTTCTGATTGATCTCTATTATATGCCACATATAATAGTTCCATTAATTCTTCAGAATTTAATACTCTTCCTATTACTTCTGCAGATGACAATGCTCTAATTAATGTTTGTGCTCTAGTATATAATTCTGAAAAAGCTATATCATCTATTTCATCTTTTGAATATGTGCTAGTATCTCCAAATTCTGCAGTAAAGTATGAAATAATTATATATGTTTTTTGTTGAAGAATATTTTTGCTTTCGCTTAATTTTTCGGTATAGTCTGTTATAGATTCACCATATTCAAATATATTTTGCTTTCTATTTCTTTCTTGTTCCAATTTTCTTGCCAACTCTTGGTTCTGATTCTTATTTGCATTTTCGATTTGGACATTAAGTCTTTCAATTTGGTTTTCTACATCATGTATCCTAGAATGATAATTGCTAATTAAATTATCAAAATTTAGTTTTCTTGTTTGTACATATAATTGTATCGAAAAGCGAAGAGTATTTAAAAATTCAATAAATCCTGCTTCAACTGCATTTTTTTCATCTTCTGAAAGCAAGTCATAATTTATTCCTTTGCATTCAATAACCATAACATATTGCTTTCTGCCTTTTCTTACAATCATATTGTCTAATACTTCATCAAATTCCATAAATTTATATATAGAATCTATTGATTTTCCATCACGTGTTATTAAGTTTGCTCGTTCTGAATTTTGAGACTGGCTTTTTATGTTTATTTCGTTGCTTGCCTGTGGTTCTCTCTTTTTTCTCATTTTATATACTAAAAGTGCTGCAATAAAACCTAATATTAAAATTAGTATTAAAATCACTATTAATATCAAATTTAACATTTGAACTGTATCCATATTATTTTTCCTCCTTAGTTTTTGAATTTTGAGTATTCTTTGCATTAGATAATGTTATTCTTTCCATAATATTATCAAGTGAAAAGTTATCTAGAGTACTTTTATAGTCAGGTTCTTTTCTTGGTACCCCATAAGAATAAATTTTTTTTGACCTTTTAAAAAGTATATATCTTTTTATGATATCATCTATTGAATCTCCTCCAACATTCTTTGCGAGCTTTGAATTTCCTGCTGCTGGTATTTTTATTGTTGCAATAGCAAATCCAAGTATTGAAAAGATTCCTATAAATAATATTCCAACCAAAGGTACTCCTAGTAAAACTCCAACTAAAAAGTAAAATATAAGACCGATTCCTGCTCCTACCGCTGTAAAGATTAATGATTTAGCAGTAAATATGTATAATATTCTGCTCTCCCCTTTTAAATTATTGCTTGGTATATAATAGCTTCCCATAACATTTCCTCCTTTGTTTATGCTAACATTGAATTAAATAGATTTATTATTAATGTAAATATTCCTAGACCACCATAAATAACTACTGTGGCTATAACTAGCCCAATTAATTTCTGCTTTATATCTGCTTTTCCTTGTGGATCAACTAACATATATTGTATTCCCAAATACATATATGCAATAACTAATACAATTGAAGCAATTGATACTAATATTTGTGCAATTGGCATAAGTATATTCCAAGCTTCATCTGTAGATATTATTGTTGAGCTAGAGCCTTGTTGTATAAAATTATCTCCTTGACCTTTTATATTTTCTAATGCAAATGATTTATTTGTGCCAAATGTTATTAATATTATTATTGCAATAATCATAAACGTCTTTTTTAAAAATTTTTTCATATATTCTTGTATGATATATTTAATATCTTAAATACTACATACTCTCCTTTCTTCATTTATTTTTATATATTTTTAAATGCTATATTTCCAACTAGTTGTACTAATGCTCCTGCTGCAAATAAAATTACAGCTCCTCCAACCATATATATAAGTTTCTTTTTAAATTCTGCTTTAGATTCTGGTGCTGCCCACATATATTTTAATCCTGCAAACATAACAATAATTACTGCTACTGTATACATAATAAGTTGTGCAATCCATATGATTTGTCCGCCAACTGATTTTGTAACAGAATCATTTGGTACATAAGCTGAATTTAAATTCGATGGTATTTGGATATTTGCATAAACACAAGATGTAGTAAATAATGATATAGCCCCCAAAATACTAGCAATAATTTTTTTATAAAAAGTTTTTACTTTTTTCATTAAGTTCTCCTAACCATTAATTATTTTTTATCTATTTTATTATACAATTTTTCATCTCTATATTGCAAGTATTTTTAAAATTTTATTTACTATATTTTTAATAAATTTGCTTATATTTTCATAAAACTTAATATTTTGTTTTTTAGATAGTAAAATATATAAAATGGAATCAAAAAAAATGTCGTAAAATGTTATTTTTAGCATTACAAAAGTTTCTAAAAATCAACAAAAAAATATTGACTTTTTTGTAAAATTATGGTATTTTTATTTTAGAATTAAGATTTAAAACAGAATTTTGTAATGAAAGGATATCTAATATGTTAAATAACGAAATAAATGAATTAAGAGAAAAATTAAATTCAGCTATTTTAAAAAACGAAGATTACAGTATTATTTATAGTATTAGTACTCAATTAGATGAATTAATAGCCAAATATTATAGGGAATCTAAAGTAATATCTACAAAATTATGTCAAAAATAGAAAAAAATTGTTGACAACCCTTTCAATTTATTCTATAATTTATTATAGTATTATTAAGAGGAGGAGTTTTATGAATATTAACGTAAAAAAGATTTCTAAAATAATATCAGCAGTTTTAATAATAACTACAATATTAAGTGCTTTTTGTATGGTTTTCGCAAATGAGACAGGACCAGATATCCCATCTCCTTCAAAACCTAATTCAGGAGCTACTGAAGTAAACAATATAGCTGGTATGGTTATTTATGTAATTCAAATAATTGCATTTGCAGCCGCAGTTATAATGCTTATATTTGTAGGTATTAAATTCTTAACAGCTTCACCAGAAGGTAAAGCAGAAATTAAGAAAACTGCTGTTATATATGTTGTAGGTGCTATTTTATTATTTGCTGCAACAGGTATTTTACAAATTGTAAGGATGTTAGCTAATAATATAAGTGGTACTGTTTCAGTTTCAGCTAGTAATTAAAAATAGGCTTTTTAAAAGCCTATTTTTTATTTATTATTTTTTTGTTTTTATATTACTTCTTTCTAATAATTGACAAAGCAGACATTTTTTCTTTAAATAACTCTTTTTGGATTTTATTCACATATTCTAAAGTAATTTCATTAAATGCATTTATATAATCTAAACTATTTATTCCTCTCATACTATCTTGTAAATATGTTCTTCCTATTATTTCTACATCATCATATTCAGATACATATTCACCATATAAAGCTTTTTTATTTCTTTCAAAATCTTCACTAGTTATGCTTTCTGTTTCTAGTACTTTTACTATTTTATCATTAATTTCTTCTGGATTCTCAGATTGTCCTCCTATTACTACATGTGAGTATTCATCTGCAAACTCATCATAAAATTCAAATGGTGCCATTAATAGTCCTTCGTTATATAAATCTTGATATAATTTAGAACTTTTTCCTATTAAACTATTTAATATTATTTCTATAGCAATTTGTTTTTTGACATTGTCTTCATTTTCAAGTATATCTCTATATCCTATCATAAACAAAGGGATGTTTACTTCCATATTTTGCTCGCTTTTCTTTTTATTTATACTGTATTCCTTTTCAGGATATATTCTTTTTATTTTTCCTATTTTATCTTTTGGAAGTAATCTTTTCTTTACTTCTTCTACTATTTTTTCAGGTTCAAAATTTCCACTTATGCACATTACCATATTAGATGGATGATAAAATGTATTATAACAATCATAAAGAGTTTCTTTAGTTATATGGCTAATTGATTCTACAGTTCCTGCTATATCTAATTTTACTGGATTATTTTTATATAAACAGTCCATCAAATTAATATATAGTTTCCAAGATGGTTCATCATCATATCTTCCTATTTCTTGACCTATTATTCCTCTTTCTTTTTCTACATTTTGGTCTGTAAAATATGGATGTTGCACATAATCCATAAGTTCATCTAAGCCCTCATAAAAATTATTTGTTCCTCCAAATAGATATGCTGTATGGTCATTTGTTGTATATGCATTTGCATCTAATCCAAGTGACATAAGTTTATATAGGCTATCTACGCCATTTTCTTGTTCAAACATTTTGTGTTCTAAGTAATGAGCTACACCATCTGGTACTTTGATTTCTTTTCCTGTTTTAGGTTCTATAAAATGATTGTCTATTGAACCAAACTTAGTACCCCAAATAATATATTTTTTATTTGTATATGGCTTTGGAATAACTATAATTTTCATTCCATTATCTAGGGTTTCAATATATACGCTTTCTTTTATTTTATCATTTTGTATTATTTGCATGTTTTTTCTTCCTCCCTTTTTCGAATTTAAGGATTATTTTATTTTTTTAATTATCATCTGTTAAGAAATAAATCGTATCTTCTTTTACATTTTTGGCTACTTTAATTACATCTTCTTTAGTTACTTTTTTTATCATTTCTTTGTATTCAGTAACGTTTAAATTTTCCTCAAATAAGTTTTGATCAAAATAAAATGTAATCATATCTTCTTTTGATTCTTCTATAAGTTCTATTGAAGATACTATAAGCTCTTTTGCCGAATTAAATTCTTCATCGCTAATATTACCATTTTTCATATCTTCTAATTGTTTTTCTATTATTTCTAAAGTTTTATCATAGTTTTCTATTTCTATTCCTGTTTGAATTAATATAGTATTTTTTCTTCTAATGTATGAAGAACCTGCTGAATATGCTAAACTTGCTTTTTCACGTACATTTTGGAATAGTTTAGAATTTGCTCCTCCTCCTAAAATTGTATTATACATTGAAACAGCTGCTTTATTAGATTTTCCTACATCTAAACCAATTATTAATTTTCCTTGAGTTACTTCTTGTATTTCATTTATTTTATTAGGAACTGTTGGTGAAATATGAATATGTTCTATTTTTTCTAATTCTTTGCTTGGTATATCTGGCACCTTTACATTATCTATATTATTTCCCGCAATATATAAATCTATTTTGCAATTTTTTATTAGCTTTTTATAATATTCATATAAATTCTTTTCATTTAATTTTGCTAAGTCTTCTACCATGCCATATTTATATAATCCATAGCTTTCACCTGCAAACATATTTTCTAAGCATCTTTCTTTAGCATATAATGCTTTATTATCTTTTCTAGACTCGATTAATTTTTTTAAATTTGCTTTTTCTTGTTCAACATAAGTTTTATCAAAAGCATCATTTTGAGTTAAAGGATTAAAAACTATATCTAATAAAAGATTTATACCTTCTTGTAACAAATTCTCATTATTTAAAGTATAAGTATTTTCTAATGTTTCTAGATAGAATTTAAGTACATGGTATTCACCTAATTTATCTACACCACAGTTGAACCCTGCTCCATATAGCTCTTCTAGTCTTTTTGATATTTCTTCTTGTGTCTTATAATTTTGTGTTCCCCTTCTTAGCACTGATGTAATAAGTGCGTTTTTTGTGCAATTTTCTTTAGCTAATGGAACTGTTATAAAAAGCGCTACTAAATTTGTTTTAAATTTATTTGTTTGTAGTTTAGTTATTTGCATTACATTTAGCTCCCTTCTTTTTTAGTTTTTAACTAATTTCAATTATATTATTCTACTTTTATTAGTATTTCCTTTTTTAATTAAAATTATCTAATTAAAGGATAGATTATTTAATTAATTTCATATATGTCAAATTTATTTACTTGTCCTACATATCTATAATTTTGTTTAATATAATCTGCAACATCATATGCAAATTGATATAATTCCTTTTCTTCATCTGTTTCATGTAAAAGTAGTATTTGAGTGTTTTTTAATTTTTTAATTTTTTCTATTAACCCTTTTTCTCCATCTTTTCCAAGATTTCCTCTTAAAGGTAAATCAAAATCTTTATTATCTAAATCATTTAAATTTAAAGATATAAGTGAGGAATATGTAGAAAGTAGAATTGTATTTTTATCATTTGTTTTAATGTAATTGCTTACTTCATTAATTGTATTACTTAAGTTTTCATCTATTAATGCTCCGTAAAATGGGCTGTCTTTTGGAATGTCATTTATTCTACTTATATATTTTATCATACCTTTAGTGGTAGATACTAGTAGAATAATTATTATGCATAATATTATGGTGTTTATTATTTTTTTTATACTATTTGCCATTAAAATAGGTTCAATTAAAGTATTAACTATATACATCAAATTGATTATAGTTAATATACTAGCTAAAAACACATGATATGCATTTACAATTGGAATAATTATTATATATGCGCAAACTGAAAAAGCTAATATTATTAGCATATTATTTATAATTATAGTTTCATTTGCTAAATTTAACTTCTTTTTAATTGTTTTAATTATAATTATAGTGATTACAGTTGTCATTATTGGAAGAATTAAAAATAATAATATTTTTAATATATTTGAGTCAATTGCTATATTTTTATTTCCAAATTCTCCTATTCCTAAAACAGTATAATTTAAGAATTCATATAAATTATTTTGAGTATTTAAATAGATAAAAAATAGCATTAACAGTATAAAAGCAGTAATAAATTCTTTAAATAAAGATTTTATATCTCTGTTTATTATTTCATATATTAAAATAGCGCAAAAGTATGCTACTCCTAACTTCTGATATGAAAGATATATTATAAAAATCATAAGTCCTTGTATAATACTTTTTTTATTACTTTTTTTCATTTTAAGTAATAAGTATAAGCCTAACAAATAAAAATCATATGCTAGTACATTATAATTAGCTCCTCCACCTATTATGCTATATGTGAATGAAATAATTAATAAAGTATAAAATAATGAAAATCTTTTATTTATTTTAAGTTCTTTTAAATTTAAATAACTAATAAAAAATAAGAATGATACAATTATTAAATTATATGTTCTAAATGCAAGTATATTTTCGCCAAAAATTTTTAAAAATATTGAAGCAATATAAAAAAACAATGGTGTTATAATTACATTATTATCTTTATAAATTGTTAGACCATTTGCTATTTTATATGAGTTAAAAAAATTATACATTTCATCAGTATTAGAAATATATACATTATATACTTTAGATAATATTAATATCATTATAAGCATTAGTACAAATATATTATCATGTTTTTTTACAAATTTTGTTCCTTTTTCTATTAATTTTTTCATAAAATTCCCCATTTAATAAATAGATTGTATATTATATTTATATTCATATTTAGATTTATTTTTATTAATATATTTAATAAAACTATTGTATATAAAAGAGGGCGTATATAACGCCCTCTTTTTTAATTAAAACTTTCTTTTTCTAGCTGCTTCTGATTTTTTCTTTCTTTTTACACTAGGTTTTTCATAGCATTCTCTTTTACGAACCTCTTGTAAAACGCCATTTCTGGCACATTGCCTTTTAAATCTTTTTAAGGCATCTTCTATATTTCCATTATTAACTTTAACCTCTGACATAATATCCCCTCCTTCCAGCTATTCACTATTGTATGGGATTATTGGGATATCTCCCTCAATACCTATTAATTATACATTAAAAATGAGTACCTTGTCAAGTGTTGGCATTAAGATTTATATAAAATATATCTTTGAGCTAATTCATTTTTATTTATTTCCATTAATTTTTGGCAAACTATGTCTTGTATATCTTCAGAAAGCATTCTATTTTTATCTAATCCTTCTATATAACTGATTATGCCTTTTACATCATCATTATTTGTTCTTTCGCTTAAATTTACTTCTTCTCCTGCTCTTTCAAGTGATATTCGTATTTTTGACCTATCAAAATCTACTGTTCTACCATCTCTTTTAATTACCTTCATTTTTTACTGCCTCCGTTTCTACTTATTTTTACATATTTTTAACTGCACATTAATACTACTATTAAAAATCTTAAAAGTCAAACATTTTCTTTATTAATATATGTACATTTTTTATGTCTTCTCTTAGATTTTTGCTTAATTTATTGCGTGTTTAAAGAATTTTGTCTTTTTGCCTTTAAAATCGCTTGATTTCAAGCTTTATAGCAAATTTAGTGGATTTGATGAAAAATATTACATTTTGATTACATTTAAAAAAATAAACAATTTTCTACCTTTTTAGATAAAAAATTGTTTATTTTTAAGTATTTTATAATTATGTTTCTATATTATGATTGCTTTTCTCTTGCCTTTACAACTAATCTATCTTGACCATAATTTGTACAAGTAATTAAAGTAATTTCTCTTTGCCCATTAGTAATTTGGCTTGTACAACTTACATCTGTTGGATCTACTACATATCTATTATATACTTCATAAGTTACAGTATTACCACTTAAATCTGTTAATTTAACTTCATCACCTACTGCTGCACCACTAAGTTTTCCAAACATTTTTCCACTTCTATAATTATGACCTACAATGCAATAATTTCCTACTTTATTTGGATTTGGACCCCAATATTTGCAAAGTGATATTTTTAATAATGCTTCAGATTCTTCTGAAAGTACTGGATAATTTATTTCTAATTTAGGATATTCTAAAATAGCTTCTGTTTGATATGTTTGTCCATTTTCTGTTGTAACTTCAGCTTCTAAGTTATTAGTTGTTGTAGTTGTATGCATTTCTACTATTGGAACTTCTTCTTCAGTAGGTTCTTCATCTAAAGCAACAACTATAAAGCTATCTTCTATTGTAGTTTGGTCATTCATTTGATTTAATATTTCTCTAGATATTGACTCTTTTTGTGATTTATCATATTCTGCTACAACATAATATCCGGTTAAAATTACGATTAATACTAAGCAAAGTATGAATATAACTTTATATGTTTTTCTTTTTCTTTTAAGCTCTGATGTAACATATACTTTTTCAGATACTAGTATTTGATTCATAATTCCTCCCTTCTATTTTTATTTATTTTGCATTTTTATTTAGAATTAATAATTTCTTTAAATTTATTTGCAATCATTGCAAATTGTTCTAAGCTTAAATTTTCTCCTCGATCGCTCTCTTCTATTTTACACTCTTTTAGTATATTTTTCAACATATCTTTATCAATTATACTAGATAAAGAATTTAAAATTGTTTTCCTTCTTTGAGTAAAATTTGTTTTTATAATATCAAAAAACAATTTTTCATCGTAAACTTCAACCGCTTTTTTATCTTTCTTTGTAATTTTTACAATTGATGATTCAACTTCAGGGGAAGGTATAAAACACTCTTTAGGAACATTTGCAATTATTTTACTATCTGCATAATATTTTACAAAATATGTAATAGCTCCTGCTTTTTTTGTTCCAGGCTCAGCGCATATTCTTTCTGCTACTTCTTTTTGAATTAATATAGTTATATCTTTTATATTTGTATTAAGTAATTTAGTTATGATGGAAGTAGTTATATAATATGGCAAATTTGCAACGACTTTGGCTTTTGGGGCAATTTTATCTATATCAACGTGTAATATGTCATCTTGAATAATTTCAACATTATTATACAATTTAAAACGTTCTTTCAAAATTTGAACCATTTTACTATCTATCTCAACTGCTATAACTTTATTGGCTTTTTTGGCTAAAATTGCAGTTAGAGTTCCAAGACCTGGGCCTATCTCTATAACTGTATCTTCCTTACTTACATCTTGAGCAATTGTTTGCAAACTTGGTTCATCAAATAAAAAGTTTTGTCCTAGTCTTTTATTTGGATGAACACCATATTTGTTCATAATATATTTTGTTTCTTCAAAAATGTTCATTATATTCCTTTCTAATTTTGCAAAAAGGACCGTCCCTAAGTGAAAATTAATATTGTGTTGTTGTTGTTTCTTGCTGAAGTGTTACATTAATAACCGTTCCTTCATCTACACTCGTTCCTTCCTGAGGGTCTTGTGCTATTACTATTCCACTTCCTGTACTAGATATATTTAAGTTCTTTGCTTTTAGCATTATTTTAGCTTGTTCAAAAGATACCCCTTTTAAATTTGGAACACTTTGAGATACTCTTTCATCATTTCCTTCTACATATAGCTTAACAATTCCACCTTCTGTAAGTGCTGTTCCCTTTGGTGGTACTTGTTCTTTTACTATATCGTCTGCTGATGCATTTGTACTATATTCTAATCCTGCTTCTTGTAGAATTCTTTGTGCTTCTACAACTGTTTTATTTACTACATCTGGTGTATTTATTGTTTCTTCAGCAGATGAATCTCCTGTATCATTTGATGGAATATCTAGGTATGGTAATACTTCTGTAAGTATTTGAGATACTGCTGGCGCTGCAATGCTTCCACCATAATGGTTTGCACTTTGTGGGTCATATAATGTAAGTAAGCATACTACTTTTACATTTTCTACAGGAGCTATAGCTATAAATGAGGCAACATATCCTTCTTCTGGTCTATCTGGATTTGGTTCAGATGTTCCTGTTTTACCTCCTACAGAATATCCTTTAACTTGTGCATAGCTTCCTCCACCTTCTTCTACAAC
>CAWVEX010000043.1:0-4709 GCA_963928415.1 Bacillota bacterium
TGTTTTAAATAAATATAGAAAACACGGAGCAGGAACGTTCATGGCTAATGAAATGTTTAAAAAGTATAAAGGAAAATGGGAAATAAGAACTTTGCTAAAAAACAAACAAGCTCAAGAATTTTGGAGAAAAGTTGTTAAATCTGCTAGTAATGAAAATTATGAAGAACGTTTTATAAGAGATAATACTAGATATGCATTTTACTTTGAAAATTAAAATTATTAGGAGTCACAGTATGAAGAATCAATTATTTAATTTACTGTTGGAAGAAATGGGAACTTGTCAAAAGTGTATTGATTTAAAAAATAAAAATGACAGAGATTGTTCTTTATTGAATATATATAATAATCTAAATTTTAGTAAAAACATTCCATCCATTTGGACAGATTGGTTTAATAGATTAAATTCTGAAATTATGATTATTGGACAAGACTGGGATCCTTATGTAGATATGAAAACACTACATCAATTATATATGCAGAATCCCACAAAAAGTAATTGGAAAAATTTAATAGAACAAGAAAAAAGTAATACAAAAAACAATTAGATTACTATATAAAAGAATCTTCTAATAGTTTATATAGCTTAACAGATATATTTATTACTAATGCAATTATGTGTGCAAGAACTGGCACAAAATACAGAGGAGATAATATTGATTTAAAGAAATCAACAGATAATTGTAGCACGTACTAAAAAAAACAAGTTGAAATAATTAAACCAAAAGTTATATTAACATTAGGATATTATCCATTATACTCATTATCAAAAAGTTATAATTTTATTATAAACAAAACTCTAAAAGAAACAATTTTTAAAAGATAAAAATATACATAGTATTTCAAGTTTAGCAGTAAGACTAGAAGTATCTGAAAGAATGATAAGACAATACAAATTAGAACTAGAACAAGCGGGAATATACTTAAAATCATATACTGGTAAATTTGGAGGTTATCAACTTAATGAGAATAGTAATTTTTTAAAGATAGAAAATGAAGTAAAAGAAAAGATGTATCTTATTATGAAAAAAGCAATTGCAAACAAGAATAAAGTAAAAATCAAATATAAATCAGTAAACTCAGGAGTAACAGAAAGAATTATACATCCAGCAGAATTATTTATATATATTGATAAATGGTATATTGCAGCATTTTGTGAGTTAAGAAATGAAATAAGGCTTTTTAAGTTAGATGATATTATTGAATATGAAATTTTAGCAGAAAAATATATAGATAAAAATACAATAAAAAAATAATTGTGACAAAAATATTTCCTCAATATATGGTATTATAATCATATAGGAGGATTTTTTTATGCAGAAAACATATAGAAAATTGCTATTTGATTTAGATAATACTCTAATTGATGACGATGAAAATAGAAGATATGCAATTAGACAAATATTAACCGAAAGAAAAGAAAATGCTACTACAAAAAGAATAGAAAGTTTTATAAAAATGGATAATCAATTTTGGAAAGATCGAGCTGAAGGTAAAATAAAAGATCCTTATATAATTAAAAGCAATGAAGAAAAAACAAAATGGATTAGAGCTCAAAGATTTTTAAAATTTTTTAATGATATTTCTTTTGAAGAAAGTGTTGAAATAAATCAAAAGTATATAAATTATTTAGGTAAGAACATCATTCCAATAAAAAATGCTTATGATATTTTAAAATATTTATATGAGAGCAAATCTCATTTTGCTTTAGCTTATATTGCATTAAATGATTTAATACAAAATTCCAAAAGAAATATTAGTATTTGTCAAAATTGTGGAAGATATTATTTACAGTATTCTGGAAAAGAAGTTTATTGTGAATTGCCTAATGTAGATGGAAGTCCAACTTGTAAATCATATGCTTCTCGAAAAGCTTATGATAATAAAATAGAAGAAGACATCGCTGAACTAACATATAAAAGAGAATATCAAAGAAGAATTACACAAGTATATCGTGCTGATTCTATTAAGAAACAAAAAATGAAAAAAGATTTTAAAAACTGGAAATCTAAAGCTAGAGAAAAATTAAAACTTTATAGAGAAGATAAAATCTCTAGTGAAGAATTTTGTAGTTGGATAGAAGAAAATAAAAATTAGTGTCATTGCCATCCTAACATAATTGTTGCGGTGGCAATTAGTTTAATTCTAATTTAACTATAAAACTGAATTTAATACATTGTTTCAGTGTCATAATAAAATAATTGAACAAATTATCTCAATAAAGTGGATACAGATACTCTTTTATAAACATTAAATAAAATATTGAAATTTAATATAGTAATGATATAATAAAATAAGTAATAAGAGAAAGGTATAAAACTTATGGAAGAAACTAATGAAATAGGCAAAATAATAACTAAAGTATTAAATAGTGAATTTATAAATAGATATAAATATAGAGATAGAGATGGACGTCTTGATGACTACTACGCAAAAAAAGCAATTTTGTATTGTATTATTATGAGAGATTCACAAATTCCTGAAGATTTTAATATAACAGGAAAAATTCTGTGCAAAAAAATAGCCCAAAAATTAAATATAGATGAAGAACTCGTAGATGAAAGACAAGAAGATATTATTAATTATATTTATAACAATTTATTCAAAGATGGTTTTTGTTTTCATGTAACTAATAGCTTTTTTGCAGAAAACATAAGAAAAGAAGGATTACATGGACTAAAAAATACTAGAATGTCTTCAGATATTAGTGAAATTTATGAGATGATGAGTAAATATGAAGGTCCTATCTATTCACTTTTTACATTCTCAGGACCAGATTTAGATGATAACAGAGGTTTTTTCTATTCAGATTATGTAGGTTCAATCTATAAATATCTTTATTCACCAGAGTGGCTAAAGTTTTTTTGCCAAGGTGTAGAGGCTAATTGTTTTAATGACGGAAAAGTAGATGCTTTTGAGAGAAGAGATTATGATAGGATAAAGCAAGGCATTCAATTATTAATTAATCAATATAACATTTCTGAACAAGATGCAAAAAAACTAACATCATTTATTGATAAATATTGGAAAATGTTTGAAAAATCAAAGCCTATGCTAATACTTATTCCAAGAAATTCTTTAGGCCTTGATGATTATGGATTTAAAGATTTTTATGAAGATTGGGTTTCAGATGAAATAGAGGATAACGAATTGACATTTGATAAAAACAATAGGGAAATTTACTTTAAGATAGATACGTTATTAAAATGTTATGAAATGTATATGAATTATCGAACAAATTTTGATTGCAAAAGCAACATAAGTCCTACAGATTTAAGTTTTGTTGATTTATCACAGTTATTGCCAGAAGAAATTAGAGAAAAATATAATACAGCTAAACAACATCAAAAGTATACATTAAATGATTTAGTAGGCTTAACAAGAGGAGTTGCTCCAGAGAAAAGAGCAGAAGCATTCAGAGTAGTTGAAGGACTAGAACAAATGCATGAGTCAGAGAAAGGAGATATTGGTGAAGACAGAAATTAAAGATATAAAAATTGCGTTATCAGAAATTAATTATATTTTATTAAATTTAGAAGAAGAATTAAAATTAAAAATTCCAGATAAAGTAAAAGAAAATATTTCAGCTAATATGGATAAGAATTATATGTTTAATCCTCAAGAAGAACTTTCACCAATGGGAAAGGCAATTTTATCAGTTATTATTAGTAAATATATAGCAGATAAAGAGTTAGCAAAAAAGTATAGAGAATACGATAATTTCTATTATAAATTAATCAAAGAAGAAAAAGTAAAAAAATATCAAGAATTACATAAAAACGATTTCTTTTTTAATATTTATAAAAAAGAAATAGATAATAATAAGTTAATTAAAATGGAAGAGCCAAAAACGCAACTGGTAGAAATAAAAAAAGAATCATTTTTTATAAAAATAAAAAAATTTATATTAAAATTATTTAATATAAATAAGTAAAAATATTAAAATAATAATTAAAAATCAAATATTACACAAGTATATCGTGCTGATTCTATTAAGAAACCAAAAATGAAAAAAGATTTTAAAAACTGGAAATCTAAAGCTAGAGAAAAGTTAAAACTTTATAGAGAAAATAAAATCTCTAGTGAAGAATTTTGTAGTTGGATAGAAGAAAATAAAAATTAGTGTAATTGCCACCATAACATAATAGTTGCGGTGGCAATTAGTTTAATTCTAATTTAACTATAAAACTGAATTTAATACATTGTTTCAGTGTCATAATAAAACAATTGAACCAATCCACTTCATAAGTAATGGATATGAAATGGAAAAGGTTAAAAAATTTCAAAAAAATTAAAAAAAGAAAAATTTAACAATATTATTTTATTTAGTTGACTAGTGCACTGAAAAAATGATACAATTTCAGTGCGAGGGTAAAATTATGAAAAGTTATGAAAAAATAGTAAATTTTGTGAATAAAAAAAATAATGTAATAACAACTAAAGAATTTAAAGCCGCTAAAATTGGATTTTATTATATAAATAAACTGATTGAAGATAATTATATATCTAGGATAGGAAAAGGGCTTTATGGAAAAACTGATAGTTTTGAAGATGAATATTTTATAATTCAGAACAGATATAAAAATGCAATATTTTCTTATAATACTGCTTTATTCTTTTTAAACAAAACAGAAGTAACTCCAAATATAATAGATATAACAATACCAAATGATTATAATGTTAGTTCGATAAATACTAAACAAATAAGAGTT
>CAWVEX010000044.1:0-19920 GCA_963928415.1 Bacillota bacterium
ATTTTTCATTTTTTGTCTTTTCTTTTTCTGCATCTTTTATTTGTACATCAATAAATTTATTTGTTAATCTAATCTCACTAACTTGTCCATCAATATCTGTTTTTCCCAGCATTTTTGCTAGGCCTTTTATTATGTCTTTATCTTCTTTGGTAAAATTATTATTTGAATTATCTACTGCAAATTCCCACGCCTCACCTGCTGATTTACTTTGCATTAAATTTGATGAAGTATTAAAAATCTCTCCAATATTCTCTTTTACTTTACTAGATATTTCTTCAAAAACATCTGGTATTGGTTCATATGTAAATTTAATTTTTTCTTCAAAGAAATTAAGAGCTTTTCTCATTTCTTTTAAATCTCTTAATCTATTTGAATATTTTTTGGACATTAAAACTCCAACATAACTAGTTCCAATTAAAATTAACCCTAAAAATATGTATTTAATTAATATCATTTGTATTATCCTCGTTTCTTTTGTTAATAATTAATATAAGAATAAATTTAAATTAAAGCTAAAGTTAAAATAAAATTAGAATTATTTTAATTTAATTCATTTCATTTATAATATATATATTCTTCATATTAATTTTTATGCTAACTTTCCATCTACAGTTTTATACATATTTCTATCTAAATAATATACTTTTCCCATTTTTCCCCTGTTTTCCAGAAAAATTATTCTTTTAAATAGTTTTTCTTCATATAATCTATTTAATGCATCATTTTGCCTAAGTTCAGTTATATCTGAACCATGAGCTGTAAATATGCCTTTTACACCTGAACAAATACCATAATTTATAGCATCTATATCCTCTTTAGTTCCAATTTCATCTGCGACTATTACTTGAGGTGCCATTGTTCTTACTGCAATTTTCATACCTAGGCTTTTATTTACATTATCCATTACATCAGTTCTTAAGCCTATATCATTCTGTGGAATACCTTTATACATTGATGCAATTTCTCCCCTTTCATCAATTAAAGACACTGTAAAACCTCTATTACTTATATTTCTTACTAAATCTCTTAAAACAGTAGTTTTTCCACAACCAGGTTTAGATACAATTAATGTATTTTTTATCTCATTATTAACTAAAACTTCTTTTAATATCTCATCACTTGAACCAATTATTTCTCTTGCTATTCTAAAGTCTAAAGATGATACATAATTAATATTTATTATTTTTCCATCTTTCATTGCTACATTTCCAGTTATTCCTACTCTATGTCCACCTTGAAGTGTTATGTATCCATCACATATTTGACTCTGATATGAGTAAATAGAATTATTGCAAAGGGCTTGTAATATATTTAAAATCTCAGCTTGAGTAATTACATGATCCAAAACATCCTCTTTACCTTCTGGATATTTTAATATTACTGGTCTATCCACTCTTATTCTTATTTCCTCTAAAGTCTTTTCATTTATGTTATAACAAATATCTCTAGGTAAAACTCTTGTAATTGAACGTAAATCACTCATAACTATTCTCCTTTTTAATTTTTCTTTTTTACTAATAGGTCCGTCCCAAACGTAAAAAAAGTAGCCTATATTAAATATATGCTACTTTCTTTTATTTATTACTATTTTGTTTTTATTTATTATTCAGCCCAGTTGTGATATACATTCATTACATCATCTAAGTCTTCTAGGTTGTCAATTAATCTTTGCATTTTTTCTGCTGCTTCATCATCTAATTCTACTGTTGTTGTTGGTACCATTCTAACTTCTGCTTGTATGAATTCTAATCCATTATTTTCTAAAGCTTCTCTAACTTTAGAGAAATCTTTTGGATCAGTTGTTATTTCATAACATTCATCATCAGCTGAAAAGTCTTCTGCACCACTATCTAATGCAAGCATCATCATATCGTCTTCTGAAAGATTTGTTGTAGTTCTATCTATTACAATTACACCTTTTTTATTAAACATATATGATACACAACCAGTTGTTCCTAAGTTTCCACCTGCTTTATCAAATATATGTCTTACATCTGCTGCTGTTCTATTTTTGTTATCTGTACTTGCTTCTACTATTACAGCTACACCATTTATACCATATCCTTCATATGTAATTTCTTCGTAATTTTTATTACTTCCTTCTCCTGATGCTTTTTTAATTGCATTATTTATTGTATCATTAGGCATATTGTTTGATTTGCATTTTGCTATTACATCTTTTAGTTTAGAGTTACTTGTCGGATCAGGTCCACCTGCTTTAACTGCTAGTAAAATTTCTCTTCCTAATTTTGTAAATACTTTTCCTCTTGCTGCATCTGCTTTTCCTTTTTTGGCTTGTATGTTATGCCATTTGCTATGTCCTGACATGACTAATTCCTCCTTTTAAAAATTTTCCATTATTTATTGTAACATATTTTTTTGCTTTTGTGTAGCCTTTTTTTCATTTTTATATTTACTTTTTTATTTTTATTTATTAAATATTTACTATTTTTATATTTTTATAATTTAAAAATAGTCCTGATTCAATTACTCCTGTAATTTCTTTAACTCTTTTTTCTAAATCTTTGTCTATTTTTTCAAATTTTACATCTAATATACCATTATTATTTTCTGTAAATCCTCTATAAGTAATATCTTGTGCTCCTAATTTTTCTAATTCCTTAGATACATATTTTAATGCTGTTGGAAATACCTCTATAGGAACTTTGCATTTTTGTCCTAAATAATCCACAAATTTGGTTTTATCTACTAATATATATGTAATAGGAGAAGCAATAATATTTAATTTTTCTTTAAACATTGCTGCTCCTTTTCCTTTAATTAACCACATATTTTTTGTATCAACTTCATCTGCTCCATCAAAGGCCCAATCAAGTTCGTTTTCTATTAAATTACCTATTTCTATACCATAATGTTCGCAAACTTTTTTTATTTCATTAGATGTTGGTACTGCCTTAATTTTTAATTTTTCTTTTCCTACTTTTTCACCAATTTTTATTGCTGCAATATATGAGGTAGTACCTGAGCCAAATCCTATTGTTTGTCCGTTTTTTACATTATCTATTATTTTTTCAGCTACTTTTTCTTTTTCTTGATAATTTTCTATACTTTTAATATCTATTAAATTATTTTCCATTTTATATGCCACCTTACCTTAGCTTCTTTATTTTTTATTTATTAATTGATTAAAATTTTGTACAAATTCATTTTGAGATTGTTGCTCTAACTCTGTAGATTCTTGATATAGCTCTATTGTATTACGTGTATAATCTAATACTCCTTCATCTCCTATGCTAAGAGTTACTGTTACACCTGTAATTATAAATATTACAACAATTATAATTACTAAAGATATTAATGTAATTCCAAATTCTTTTATTTTCATTTTTCCTCCGTATAATTTTGATTTATATATGTTATTATATATAGATTAATAGTTTATTGCAATATGTATTTAAAATTTATTTATTACATTTGTATTACACAAAAAAATAAAGACCTATAAGATTTTTTTATCTTACTAGGTCTTTAAATATTAGAATTTAATTATACTATTTATAAATTTAAATATTAATACATTCCGCCCATACCTGCTTCTGGACCATTTGCGTCACAGTGGCAATCTTTCTTTTCTGGAATATCTGTTACAATGCTTTCTGTAGTAAGAATCATTGAAGCAACAGATTCAGCATTTTGAATAGCACTTCTAGATACTTTAGTTGGATCTACTATTCCAGCTTTTTTCATATCTACATATTTTTCGTTCTTAGCATCAAATCCTATTCCTTCTTTTTCACTCTTTACTCTTTCTAATATAACTGCTGGTTCTAGTCCTGCATTTACAGCGATTTGTTTTACTGGTTCTTCTAATGCTTTTAATATAATTCTTCCACCAATTTTTTCATCGCCTTCTAAGCTCTCTACTACTTTTGCAACTTCTGGTATGATGTTAATATATGCTGTACCACCACCAGCTACTATTCCTTCTTCAACAGCAGCTTTTGTTGCAGATAATGCATCTTCTATTCTTAATTTTTTATCTTTCATTTCAATTTCTGTTGCAGCACCTACACCAATTACAGCAACTCCACCAGCAAGTTTTGCTAGTCTTTCTTGTAGTTTTTCTTTTTCGTAGTCGCTCTTTTCTTCATTTATTTGAGCTTTTATTTGACCAACTCTATCTGCAATTTGTTGTTTATCTCCTGCACCATCTACTATTATTGTTTTATCTTTTTCAACTTTAACTTGTTTTGCTCTACCAAGTTGAGCAACTTCAGTATCTTTTAATTCTAAGCCTAAATCTGATGTTATA
Source organism: Bacillota bacterium (assembly GCA_963928415.1). Taxonomy (GTDB): domain Bacteria; phylum Bacillota; class Clostridia; order TANB77; family CAG-508; genus CAG-793. Next base: position 4,274 of record CAWVEX010000044.1, read on the forward strand.
ACTTCACCACCAGTTAGAACTGCTATATCTTGAAGCATTTCTTTACGTTTGTCACCATATCCTGGAGCTTTAACTGCAACTACATTTAATACTCCTCTTAATTTGTTAAGTATTAAAGTAGATAATGCTTCTCCTTCAATATCATCACAGATAATTACTAATTTTCCTGACATTTTCATTACATTTTCAAGTAATGGAAGTATTTCTTGGATGTTATCTATTTTCTTATCTGTAATTAATATATATGGGTTATCCATATCTGCAATCATTTTTTCTGTATCTGTTACCATATAAGGTGATACATAACCTTTATCAAATTGCATACCTTCTACTACATTTAATTCTGTATTTGAAGTTTTTGATTCTTCTATTGTTATAACACCATTTGTTGTAACTTTTTCCATTGCATCTGCAATTAAGTTTCCTATTTCTTCATTATCTGCAGAAATACTTGCAACTCTTGCAATATCCTCTTTACCATTTACAGGTACACTTATTTTCTTTAATGCTGCTACTGCTGCTTCTGTTCCTTTGTCCATACCTCTTTTAATAGCCATTGGATCTCCTCCAGCTGCTACATTTTTAACACCTTCTCTGCACATAGCTTGTGCTAAAACTGTTGCTGTTGTTGTACCATCACCTGCAACATCGTTTGTTTTTTCTGAAACTTGTTTTACGAGTCTTGCACCCATATTTTCGAATTTATCTTCTAATTCTATTTCTTTTGCTATTGTTACACCATCATTTGTAATAAGAGGTGCACCATAGCTTTTATCTAAAACTACGTTTCTTCCTTTTGGTCCTAATGTAACCTTTACTGTGTCTGCTAATTTATTAACACCATTTAATAATTTTTTTCTAGCGTCTTCGCCAAATTTAATATCCTTTGCCATAATAAATTCCTCCTTTAATCATTTTATTAATAAGCAAAATTTTATATAACTTTTATACTATCCATTCTTTAATGTCTTTAATAGCAAATGCTCTATCAGCATTTTTATCAACATCTAATGCATTTAATATCCACTGCTCTTCTTTATGCCAATCTGTTGATTTAAATTCTATTGATTTTGGAATAATATTTCTATATCTTGTTTCACCCTTCCAATTAGTATATAGAATTTTTACTATTCTTTTTTCTTCCATAATAGCTCCTTTATTATTATTCTGCTAAAGCTAATATATCACTTTGTTTAACTATTATATAGTCTTCTCCTTCATATTTAATTTCTGTTCCTGCATATTTATTAAGAACTACTTTATCTCCTTTTTTAACTTGCATTTCAACAGTCTCTCCATCAACTTTTCCGCCAGGACCTACTGCAATTACCTCTGCAATTTGTGGTTTTTCTTTACTTCCACTTGATAAAATAATTCCACTTTTTGTTGTTTCTTCTGCTTCTAACATTTTAACAACTACTCTGTCTAATAATGGTTTTAACATATAAATTACCTCCTTATTTCTTGTCATTTTATTGTATGCTAATTATGGTACAATATGCTTATTTTGTGCTTTGTAAGAAATAAATGTTTATACTAAAATATGTAAACATTTTGTTCTTTTTAGCACTCTTTCTTAATGACTGCTAATACTTTATATCTTTTTTTAGCAATTGTCAATAGAGATTGCTAATTTTCACAAAATATTCACAATTAAGATAATTAAAAAAATTAATTCTAGCTTATTTAAAATAGCTAGAATTTAATTTCTAATAATTTTATTTTTTATCACCTTTTAATTTTTTCTTTTTACCTTTTTTAGTATAAAACCACCAAATGCCTACTATGCAAAGAATAATTAAGATTATTAATATAATATGTGAAAAGTTATCAAATACATTTACAACAGTTTCCCAAGAATCTCCTAATTTTTTGCCTAGCAATACTAATACTGTATTCCAAATAGCAGAGCCAAATATTGTATATAATAAAAACTTCCATATTTTCATTTCACTCATACCAGCTGGAATTGATATTAGACTTCTTACTATTGGTATAAATCTACATATAAATACTGTCTTTTGCCCTTTTGTGTCAAACCATTTATCTGCTTTTTCTATATCCCCTGGCTTTAATCTAAGTACCTTTCCTATTTTACCTGATACTATTTTTTCTAATCTTTCTTTATTTAATATTTTACCTATTAAGTAAAGTACAATTGCTCCAGCGGTTGAACCAATTGTTGCAGAAAAAATTACTCCTACTTCATTTAAAACTGTTTTGGTGGTCATAAAGCCACCAAATGCTAATATTACTTCTGATGGAATAGGTGGAAAAATATTTTCAATTGCAATTAAAAGGCCTATTCCAAAATATCCCCAACTTTCAATTATTTGTATTATAAAATTTTCCATATGCTATATTTAGTATAAAAAATACTTTTTCCTCCTTAAATATTTTAATTATTTAACCCAAAAAGGAACGTCCCTATTGGGTGTAACCTGGCTTTTTTAATAATTTGAACATATTTGTTTTATATTTTTCTACACCTGGTTGGTTAAATGGATTTACTTCTAATAATTCAGCAGACATAGCGCATGCTTTTTCAAAGAAGTATATTAGCTCTCCCATTGTTTCTTCATTTAATCTATTAACATGTATTACTATATTTGGAACATCTCCTTCAGAATGTGCTTTGATTGTTCCTTGCATTGCCATTTTATTTACATAGCTTAATTTCTTACCATATAAATAGTTTAAGTTATCCAAATTGTCTTCATCCATATTTATAGTAATATCTGTATTTGAGTTTTCTATATCTATTACAGTTTCGAATAGTATTCTTCTTCCTTCTTGAATATATTGGCCTAGTGAATGTAAATCTGTAGTAAATTCTGCTCCTGCTGGAAATAATCCTTTTCCATCTTTTCCTTCACTTTCTCCAAATAATTGTTTCCACCATTCTATAAAATAATGCATTCTTGGATTATATGAAACAAGCATTTCTATAGATTTATCTTTTTCATATAAAAGATTTCTTGCTACTGCATATTGATAACACTGATTATACTCAAGTGATGTATCTGAATATCTATCTTCTGCTATTCTTGCACCTTCCATCAACTTATCTATATTAAGTCCACTTGCTGCAATTGGTAAAAGTCCTACTGCTGTTAATACCGAATATCTTCCACCTACATCGTCTGGAATTACAAATTGTTCATAGCCTTCACTATCTGCTAATTGTTTTAATGCTCCTTTTTTCTTATCTGTTGTAACATATATTCTTTTTCTAGCCTCTTTTATTCCATATTTTCCTTCTAAGATTTCTCTAAAAATTCTAAAAGCTATTGCAGGCTCGGTTGTTGTTCCTGACTTAGATATTACATTAATACTAAAATCTTTTCCTTGCAAAACTTCTATTACATCATTTACATAGTCAGGGCTTAAATTATTTCCCACAAATATTATATGTGGTTTTTCATCTTTCATTTGTGAAAATGAACTATGAAGAGCTTCTATAACTGCTCTTGCTCCTAAATATGATCCACCTATTCCTATTACTAATAATATATCTGAATCTTTTCTAATTTTTTCTGCACATTTTTTTATTCTTGCAAATTCTTTTTTATCATAATCAGTAGGTAAGTTTAGCCAACCTAAAAATTCACTTTCATCTTCTGATTTTTCTAATAATTCTTCATTAATTTCTTCTACAACACCTGCATGTTCTAGTATTTCTTCACTTGTTAATTTTGATTCTTTAAAATCTAATTTAATGTTTGCCATTGTTTCCTCCTTTGATTTAAATAAACAAATTATTATATTTTTTATTTTACATTAATTTTTTATATTATTATTGTAATTATGGTTTTAATGCTGTAATAGGGATAATATAAATTCCTGTATTTTCATCTCTAGCAATAACATCTGTATATCCTACAATAATACACATAAATTTAGGCTTTTTAATCATATTGTTATAAAAATTAAGTAAATTTTTCTTAGCTTCTTCTACTTGATTAAAACCTAGTTTTATCTCTACTGCTGCATACTCTCCATCACTAAATTCAAGAATAGAATCTACTTCTAATCCAGAAACATTATCTCTAAAATGAAATAACTGTCCATCTAAATATTCGATATAAATTCTTAAATCCCTTTCTACCATAGATTCAAACATAAAACCAAAAGTATTTAAATCTTTTATTAATTTATCTTTATTCAAATTTAAACAGGCACATGCAAGTGAAGTATCTGTAAAATGTCTCTTTGGAGATTTTCCAACTCTATCTGGTGATCTATAATTAGCGCTATATGCGTTTTGATTTTCTAAAATGTGTAATCTATTCAAAACATTTAAGTAATCTTCAATAGTTATTCTACTCTCTATTATTTCACTACTCTCTCCTAATTCTCCTATATCTTTCATTAATGTAGTATTACTAGCAATTGTTGATTCATTTCTTGCAAGACTTTTAAGAAGCATTATCATTTTATTTCTATCCCTATTTTTGTCATCATTCATATCTTTATCTAATATAGCATTAATATAGCTTTTAGGAATAATATTTATCTTGTCTTCTGGAATAGTTATATTTGAAGGCCATCCTCCTCTAACAATTAAATTAGCCAATTGTTCTAATGATATTTTTGTATTTAATTGATTAGTAATGTTTCCATTATATAAATCTTGTAATGAAACTTTTCCCGTAGAATCTCCTGATTCGTAAAGACTCATAGTATACATCTTTATTTTTCCAATTCGACCTGCACCTGAGTGATGAATTTTACTTTTTTCTTCATTATCGTTCAACTTTGTAGAACAAGTAAGAATATAGTTTCCTTTTAAATTTGTCTCATCACACTTTCTTCTTACTGCATCCCAAATTTTTGGCATTAAATTCCATTCGTCAATTAATTCCGGCTTTTCTTCATTTAATATCAAATCCAAACTCAAATCTGCTTTTTGTTTTGTTTCTTCATCGTCTAAATATATCGCACTATTAGCATGATTTAGTGATGCCCAAGTCTTTCCACACCATTTTGGTCCTTCTATACTAACAGCTCCAAATATAGATAAATATTCTTCAATTTTTTTATCTACTAACCTATTTATATAGTCTTTTTTTCGTAGTGACATTTTTTCTTCTCCTTGTAATATTTATTCATATTTTACACTACTTTTTTCAATTTTTCAATATAAATATATAATTATTTATATTTTTGATATACACTTTTTAAGACTTTTGATATACATTTTTTAATTTTTTTGATATGCACTTTTTAAGTTACATTTCTTCAATTATCCTTGCTAAATATTTCATAGCTCCCATACTTTCTTCTAAAGTATTTCCTGTTGAACCAACTTCAATAATGCATGCTGCTTTTGCTACATGTTGGTTATATTCAGAATTTCTTAAAATTATTGGTTTAAATAACCCTGGATAAAGCTCATTTGCTTTTTGCTGAACCTTTATTGCAAATTTTAAGTTTTGTAGCCAATTAGTATGTGCCGAATTAGAACCATCTGTTCCTATAACAAACATAAGCTGAGATACATATTCATCTCCTATTTTTACTCTTGGTCCATATGTTTCATCTGCAATTGCATCTCTATGAAGGTCTATTACTATATCTGCATCTTGATTTGCACTTAATATATTTTCTGCTGTAACTAAAGACCTTGAATATGAACCATTGTATGCTGGATAATCATGGTATGTTCTATCATGTATTACAGTACATCCATAATTAGTTAAACATTTTTCAAGTTCATCCCCTACTCTTGATACAGAATAATTTAAATCGATTGTTCTAAAGTTTCCACTTGCAGTATATGAATATGCTTCTGTAGGAGTATAGCTTTCACATGTATGAGTATGGTAAATTACTACTTTATTTTTATTAACAGTTACATCAGGAGTTAGCATTTCCTGAGTAAGTGTATAATTAGTTCCATTATTAATTAAAACTCCATTATATTCATCTGTATATCTTGGATTTACTCCACTATTATCTACTTCATTTACAGTCCAATCTAAATTAATTCCAGTGGTTGTTTCAGCATTATCCTCTGAATTATTTCCTAATCCTACTACATTTTCTTCTTGATTTGTATTTTGCTTTTCTTGATTTGTATTTTCTACTGTTTCATTTGCATTTTTCAAAGCTTCCATTACTTCTAATTCTGAAGAAAATGCAAACTGTATAGCACTTGTTTCTTTTGTCTCATTATTTTCTTTATTTATTCCTATCTGTGGCAAAACATCATCTATACAAAATAGCATTGCTTTAGATTTTTTATTATCTACCTCTTTGCTATTACTTGCTTCATTATTTTCATTTTCACTATTTTCTGCATTATTTTCTTCTACTTGGTTATTTTCTATATTTTCTAAATTAGTATTTGCCACTTTACTATTTTTACTTCCACCAAATACTTTTACTGCAAATGCTACAGCTAGTAAAACTATTAGAATTTTTGCTAAATATTTAATTAAATCTTTTATACGAAATACTTTTATCATAATAAAAATTATATTCTTTAAACAATATATTTATGTATATTTTTTATCAGCAAACCCTAATTTGAAATTAATGTATATTATTTCAAAAAAAGGAAATTCTAATATAAATCATGGAGGAATTATGAAATTTATTAAGAAATTAAAAGAGTTTTTTAATAATCTTATGCAAAATCAGGAAAGCTATGATTTTACTATATCTCACGAAAAGCCAAGTGAAACTCAGCCCGAAGATTTGCTAAAAAAGCAAAATATTTATCCAAGTGCAGATGTAAATTTAGATTACATTAAATCTAGATATAATGTTTTGATTAATTCTGATATAAAAATAAGAGAATTTATATTAAATGCTAGAGGTAAACAATTTAAGGCTTTTATTATATATATTGATGGTTTGGTTGATACATCTTCTATTAATGACTTTATTTTAAATCCTTTAATGATAAAGTCTTATTCTAATCAAAACGATGACCCACAAGTTGTTTCTGAAGCTATTACAAATAATATTAGTGTAAGAAAAGTAAAAAGATTTAATATAACTGATTATATTTATGAGTGTTTATTACCTCAAAATAGTGTAAAAAAAGTATCTAATTTTGATGAATTAGTTCAAAATATTAATTCAGGTAACTGTGCCTTATTTGTGGATACTATTAATTTTGCTTTTGATATAGATATAAAAAAGTTTGCTCAAAGAAGTATTTCAGAGCCTAAAAATGAGCCAAGTGTAAGAGGTTCCCAGGAAGCTTTTGTAGAGAACTTAAGAACTAATACTTCTCTTATTAGAAAAAATATTAATAATGAAAATTTAATTATAGAAAATATTACAATTGGAAAAACAAATAAAAATAATTGTGCTGTTTGTTATATTAAAGACATTGCAAATTCAAGTTTAGTTTCAGAAGCAAAATATAGACTTAATAATTTAGATGTAGATTATGTATTGTCTAGTAGTGAACTGATACAGTTAATTTGCGATGACCCTGAAACTACTCTTCCTGAAATTCTTACAACTGAAAGAGCAGATAAAGCTTGCTCTAGTCTTTTGCAAGGTAGAGTAGTTATTATTTACAATGGTTCTCCTTATGCTCTAATACTACCAGTAACTTTGTTTGATTTTTTTACTTCACAAGAAGATATAAATTTAAACTACCATTTTTCAAATTTACTTAAAGTATTAAGAGCTATTGCATTTTTTATAACTTTGCTTTTACCTGGACTTTACTTAGCTATTACCATTTTCCATAGAGAACTTCTGCCTACTGAACTTCTGTATTCAATTGTAGCATCAAGGGTAAATGTACCTTTTCCTATTGTTGTTGAAATACTTATGATGGAACTTTCTTTTGAATTAATAAGAGAAGCAGGACTTAGAGTTCCTTCCCCTCTTGGTTCAACAGTAGGTATTGTTGGTGCTCTTGTATTAGGAGAAGCTGCTGTTTCTGCTAATATTGTTTCTCCTATATTAATTATAATAGTTGCAATTACTGCAATTTCATCTTTTGCAATACCAGATTTTTCACTAGGGTTTCACTTAAGAATTTCAAGATTTGCTTATACGCTTTTAGGTGCTTTATGTGGATTTTTAGGAATTGGTATTGGAATATTTATTCACCTTATTACTCTATGTTCTTTAAAATCTTTTGGAGTACCATATTTATCTCCATATATGCCTAAATCTAATGTTAGAAATAATGGATATATGTTAAAGCCTGTATGGAAAAGAGAAAAAAGATCAGATTTTTTAAATACAAAAAGAACTACTGTTCAAGATAAAATTAGTATGAAATGGAGAAATAAAGATTAATTTATTTATATATTTTAGATTCTAGAAAGGAGAAAAAAGTTTATGAATGATAATAAAATTAGTTTTGTAGAAGCTGTATCTCTTATTTTAATAGTTATTATTAGTCATATATTGCTTAACCTACCTAGTGAAATATTAGGTTCTACTGCATCTAGCGGTCCACTTAATGTTATATATATTTCGGTATTAGCAGTAGTTTTATTTTTAATATTTCATAAACTTTTTTCTCCCTTTAAAGGCAAAGATATTTTAGATGTTGCAGAATTTGTTGGTGGTAAAATTCTAAAAAAAGTAGTTTCAATTATTTATACTTTATATACTATTTTTATTGCTGGAATACTCCTTTTAAATTTTTCAAATACTCTAAAAACAATTTATCTACAAGATATGCCTTTAGAACTTATTTGCCTAGTTTTTATTATTATAGCTCTTATTGCTAATCAATTTGGATTTAAAAATGTAACTAGAACTAATGCAATAATTTTGCCATTTATAATTGTTGCAATTTTTATAATATTTTTTGCATTATCTCCAAGATTTGTACCTGAAAGATTTTTCCCTATACTTGGATATGGTGCAGATAATACATTTGTCTTTGGTTTAACTAATATATTTGCTTTTGGCGAAATCTTACTTTTATTTTTAATGAGATCAAATTATATTGAACCAAAAGATAGCAAAAAAATTGGTCTAACATCAATAATATTTTCAGGAATAATATTATTTTTAAGTATTACATCTTTACTTTTAATATTTCCTTTTGCAAATGGTGGTGAAGGCATACTTTCTATTTATATGGTAACTAGAAGTATACAATTTGGTACATTTTTCCAAAGAGTTGATGCATTTTTTATATTAATATGGGTTTTAACATTTTTTTCATATATATCCGTACTTTTAGCCTTTAGTATAAAAATAACTAATAAAAATATAAATGTAAAAAAGTCTAATATTCCTGCATTTTTAATAGGTTTAGGAATTTTTATAGTTACATTAATTCCACAAGATATAGCTCAAATTAGATTTGCTGAAAATGTTATTTATAAATATTTATGTTTAATCATTGTATTTGTAATGAGCTTTGTTATTCTTTTACTAGGATTTATAAAAAAGAGAAAAAAAGGCTTAGTTAATATAGAGACGAAAGAAACCTTTAATAAGCAATCTTAATTAATTTGTTATAAATAAATATTTAAATTTTTATTTTGAATTTATATATAAAATTAAAAGAATATAAGAAAAAAATATATGAAAGGTAAAAGTTAGATGAAAGCAAAAAAAATATTAATTATTTTTCTTATAATTATATTAGTTTCAATGACACTTTTAGGAATTAACTCTGTTAATTCTTTAGATAATTTAGCTTATGTTGTTGCAGTTGGTTTTGATATTAAAGATAGTGGTAAATTAGAGCTTAGCTTTCAGATAGCTTTGCCTTCTGGAAGTGGGGGAGCTTCTGGTTCAACTTCATCTCAATCTTCTAGTTCAATTGTAACTAGTGTTGAATGTAATACTTTTGAATCTGGCGTAAACTTAGTTAATTCTTATTTAAGTAAAGAATTAAATTTATCTCATTGTAAAGCAGTAGTATTTTCTGAAGAAATTGCTTCTCAAGGAATAGGTGAATATTTATATACATTAATAAATCATGTTGAAATAAGACCTACTTGTAATGTAATTATTTCAAAATGTAATGCTAAATATTTTTTAAATAATTCTAGCCCAATGCTTGAACAATTATCTTCTAAATATTATGAAATAGCAGCAACTTCTGAAAGAGTTACAGGATATACGTATAATATAACTTTATTAGACTTTTTCTCAGATTTTGCAGATTCATTTACTGAAAGCTTTGCACCTCTAGGTAGTGTTAATGATGGTGGAAACACTTCTTCTGATAATTCTCAAGAAGGCTCTGATGATAGTTATGTAGCATCTGAAACACCTATTGATGCACAAAAGAATATTGAGAATTTAGGTTTAGCAGTTTTTAAAGGAGATAAATTAGTTGGTGAATTAAATGGTATTGAGTGTATTGCTCACCTAATTTTAACTAATGAATTAGAAAATGCAGTAATTAGTGTTCCAAGTCCTTTTGAAAGTACTAATTATATTGATTTATATCTTACTAAAAGTAAATGTAAAACTAAAGTATATTTAGTAAATGGAACACCTTATATTAAACCAAGTATTGACTTAAGTTGTAGAATAATTAGTTTATCTGATGATTATAAAAATCTGACTGAAGAAAATATAAAATTAATAGAGGAATACGCAAAATATTATATCGAAAGGTTTATTGATGATTATTTATATAAAACAGCTAAAGTATTTAAATCAGATATTACTGCTTTTGGTAAATATGCAGTTTCTAATTTTGCAACTATTGATGAATGGGAAAATTATAACTGGCTAGACAATTATCAAAATTCATTTTTTAATGTAGATATTAATGTAGATATTGTTTCGAGATATTTATTAATTGATACTTAAAATAATCGTTTTTTCGTTTAAGATAATTGACAAATAAAATAATACTGTGTATAATAAATGTAGAAAATGGAGAAACCACAAACGTGGTTTGCCTAAGAATATGTAAAAAAACACATCTTAATTTGGGCAAATTATACAGATGTGTTTTTATTTTTTATTTTTATACATTTAATGTTTTTATTACTCTAACAATTTAAAATCAATTCTTCTTGTTTGTTTATCTGCAAATACTACTTCAATCTTTACTTTTTGACCTAGTTTGTATATTTTTTTAGTCTCTCTTCCAATTAACTGCTTATTTAAGTCATCATATATATAATAGTCGTCATTCATTTCAGCAAGTCTTATTAAACCTTCTACTGTATTGTCTAATTCTACAAACATACCAAATCTTGTTATGCTAGAAATTATTCCTTCATATTGCTCTCCTATTTTTCCTTGCATATATTCAGCTTTTTTAATATCTTCACTTGCTCTTTCTGCCTTTGTCGCATTTTGCTCACAATCTGATGAACTCTCTGCATATTTAATAGCTTGTTTTTCTAATCTTTCTTTTGCTTTTTCATCTATTATATCATAAATCTTTTCTTCATTTTTATTATTTGTTTTTATATTAATGCCCTCTAAATATTTAGATATTACTCTATGTATAAAAAGGTCTGGGTATCTACGAATAGGTGATGTAAAATGGCAATAATATTTACTAGAAATACCAAAATGTCCTTTATTTTCCGCTTCATACCTAGCTACCTTTAAAGTTCTTAAAAGTAAATTAGATACTACTCTTTCTTCTTCTTTTCCTTTTACCTCTTCTAATATTTGTGAAAAAGCTTTAGGCTTTACATCATCTAATTTTCCCTTAATTCTATATCCAAAATTAAATAAATATTTATTTAATTCTTTTACTTTATCTTCATCAGGCTTTTCATGAACTCTATAAATAAACGGAGCTTCTAACCAATAAAATCTTTCCGCTACTGTTTCATTTGCAGTTAGCATAAACTGTTCAATGATTTCATTTGCAAAATTAGTTTCATAAGGCCTTATATCTATTGGCTTTCCATTTTTATCTAAAGTAATTTTACTTTCTGGTATATCCAAAGATAAGTAACCATCTTTTAATCTTCTTTGCTTTAAAATTATAGCTAATTCTTTCATTCTATCAAAATGAGAAATATATGGCTCATATTTTTCTAAAACTTTTTTGTCTTGTCTTTCTATTATTTTATATACATCACGGTAGTTCATTCTTCTAGTTACTTTAATTATGCTCTTAAAGATTTGACTATCTATTACTTTTCCTTTTTTATCTATATTCATTATTACAGAAATTGCATATCTATCTTTTCCTTCATTAAGACTACAGCATCCATTAGAAAGCTCAGTTGGAAGCATTGGTATTACTCTATCTAGCATATATACACTTGTGCCTCTTTTTATTGCTTCTTTATTAAGAAGTGACCCATCTTCAACATAAAAGCTTACATCTGCTATATGTACTCCTAAAGTAAATGTTCCATCGGAATTTTTATCTACACATACTGCATCATCTAAATCTTTAGCATCTTCTCCATCTATTGTAAAAATTTCCTTATCTCTTAAATCTACTCTTTTACCTTTTTTTATTTCTCTTTTTGATACTCTTTTTGCTTCTTCTAAAACAGACTTTTGAAATTCACTTTCTAAATTATATTCTTTTATAATGGAAAGCATATCTACACCAGTTTCATCTTCATATCCTAAAACTTCTGTAATTTTTCCTTCTGCCTTCATTCCTTTTCTAGGATACTTTGTTATTTTTACAACTACTTTTTGATGATTTTTTGCTTTTCCAAAATTAGATTTAGATATAAATATATCTGTGCCTAATGCATTATCATCTGGTACTACAAACCCAAAATTTCTGCTTTTTTCAAAAGTTCCTACAACTTGCTTTGTATTTCTTTGTACAACCTGAACTATTGCACCTTCTTTGCTACTACCACTTTTTTCATCTATTATTTTTACTTCAACTATGTCTCCATTCATAGCATCTTTTTTATTCTTTTTTGCTATAAATATGTCTGGTTCATCTTCTGAAATTTTTACAAATCCAAAACCTCTTTCATGTCCAATATATTTTCCTTGTAATAAATCCATAATATTCCTTTCTTTAAAATTTTTTACTATAAAAAATATAAAAACATAAAAAAGATGCACTTATTTTTTGTGCACCCTTTTAAATTTATAATACATATATTATTCCTAAAATAACTGTCATTACTGCAAATATTACACCTGTTATAATTGTATTTCTTTGGATTCTACCTTCCTTTGTTCTTCCTTTAGATTTTTCAAAATATTTATTTGCATTTGGATTTTCAGTGATATCTTCCATTGAATTTCTATCTTTGTTTTGTAGTAATGTAATTATAATTAATACTGCACAAACTATTAAATATACTACTGTTATTATATTTTTTGCTATTTCCATTTTTGATAACCTCTTTCTTTCTGCCTAATATGTATCTTTTTATTAAGCACTTTTTTCACATATAATATATGTTATCATATTTTTATTTAAAAATCAATGGTTTTATTTCATTTTTTAATATTTCAAATTTTTTTGAATTTTTCCCCACAAATTATGAAAATGTAGGCACTTTTTTACAGGTGCCTACTAGATAAAACATAATATAAGTTATTTACATTATTTTTTATTATTACTTATAAATCTAAAGCATTTATTATTTTATTCATTAAACTTTCATCTGAGATATTTACAATTAATACATTTCCGTTTAGTATTCCTTGTGTTTTTTCATCTATTGTTACTTTTCCGTTTTTTGCATTTTCTCCTAACATTTCTCTTTTTTCTTTAAGATTTATTGGATACATTTCTAGTGTTTTTTCTGTTTCTTCTCCATTTTCCATAACTATATATTCATTTCCACTTAATCCTTTAAATCTAGTCTCAGTACCTTTCATTACTTCAATTCCTGCATTTGAAAGTTTTTCTTCTGTATTTTCTATTAGATTATTATTAAATTCTTCTTTTGTTATTTGGTTTCCTTCTAAACTTTCTTTCTCATTTTCTTTTGGCTTAAATATAACAACAGCTGCTATAATCACAACAACGACAACTATTATTGCTATTATACTAATTTTCTTATTCATAAACTAACCTCCTCCAATACTTTTATTTTTTTGTAAAAGTAATATTGTTACTATTTATATTAAAGTACATATTTTCTGTATTAGCTTGTGAAATTGACCAATTTTGTCCTATATAAACTGTCCTTAATTTTTCACAGCATCCAAACATAGCTCTCATGTCTGTAACATTTCTAGTATCAAAACTACTTAAATCTAATTCCTCTAAATTAGTACAATCATAAAACATTCCATTAGACAATCCATAATCTCCCATTTTTGTTACCTTACTTGTGTCAAATGAACTTAAATCCAAACTTGTTAATCCTCTACATTCAGAAAACATTCCTCTCATATCCGTTACATTGCTTGTACCAAACTTGCTTAAATCCAAACTCGTTAATCCACTACACCTATTAAACATCTTTGACATATCAGTTACATTACTTGTATCAAACTTGCTTAAATCCAAACTGGTTAATCCGCTACACTGAGCAAACATTGCTCCCATCAAAGTTACATTGCTTGTATCAAACTTGCTTAAATCCAAACTGGTTAATCCGCTACAACCAGCAAACATAGTCTCCATACTTGTTACATTACTTGTATCAAATTTACTTAAATCCAAACTGGTTAATTTACTACAGTAAGCAAACATTCCAGACATATCTATTACATTGCTTGTATCAAATTTACTTAAATCCAAACTTGTTAATTCATAACACTGATAAAACATATTGGTCATATTAGTTACATTACTTGTATCAAATTTATTACTTAAATCCAAGCTTGTCAAACTATTACAGCCCCCAAACATATTAGACATATCTTTCACATTGCTCGTATCAAAATAACTTAAATTTAAACTAACTAATGAATAACAATATTCAAACATTCCTAATGAATTGTCATTTTCATCTGCTCCTCCCATCGAAGTAACATTTCTTGTATTCCAATTATCTAAATTTAAAGTTTGTAAATTTTCACAATCATAAAATACAGCACTCATATCAGTTACATTAACTGTATTCCAATTACTTAGATTTAAATTAGTTATTCCACTGTTCGTAAACATATAATTTATGTCTGTTACATTACTTACATCCCAGTTACTTAAATCCAAATTAGTTAATGAACTACAAGAAGCAAACATATAACTCATATCTTCAGTATTTTCTGTATTTAAATTTTCCATTCCTTCTATACTTTCTAATCTTGTTAAGCCTCCAAACATACAACTTGTATATTTAGGTTTTATTTCATTTGCTATTTTTACTGTTTTTATAGTAGAATTCATATATCCTGCAGATGCATTTAGCCAAGGTGGCATTATTCCATTTTCAACCACAAAATGTTCATCAGTTATATCCCAACTTTGATTAGGTTCTTTTCCTTCTTCTTTATAAGATTCATCACTTGTAAATACTAATGTTTCTGTGCCATCTCCATTATCATATAGTTGTGCAAATATGTTTGTATATGTTGGTTCTGTCTCATCATTGTTATCTTTTTCTCCTGAAACACTATCTATCCAACCTGCTAAACTATTCATTGCATTTTGTTCATTTTGTTCTGCTAGTTGCCAAGTATTTGCTGCATTTTGTGCTCTTGTAAATAAGCCATTTTCTCCTATTGTTAGATTTAGGGCTATTCCTGCTAGAATTAGTAGGACTATGATGTATAGGAAATTACTGATGGTTTGCCAGTAAAAAAGTTTCCGGTTTGGCTCTTATTAGCTCTGGCAAACC
>CAWVEX010000045.1:0-87554 GCA_963928415.1 Bacillota bacterium
TAGTAAATAGAATAATAAACCATAGAAGAAAAGCTATGTATTTTAGGCGTATCTAAAAATATGCTTAAAGTGCATAGCTTTTTAGTGATTTTGAATATATAGAATAAAAAAAGGAAATAATAAGGAAAATAAAATAAGTAAGCAAAAATAAAATAGGAAGAAAAGCAATTAAAAACGATTGCAATTAAATTTTAACTATGATATAACATAAGTACAAAAACTTATTTATATAAAAAATTATAGGAGGCAAAAGAAAATGAAAAAAGAAAAAACTAATGTAAAAAGATTCAAAAAATTAAAAAAAGACATTAAAGGTATAACCCTAATAGCACTTGTCGTCACAATCATAGTCCTACTAATCTTAGCAGGAATAGCCCTAAACCTTACAATAGGAGAAAATGGCTTATTTACAAGAGCACAGAATGCAGCTAATACTTGG
Organism: Bacillota bacterium; assembly: GCA_963928415.1. Lineage (GTDB taxonomy): Bacteria > Bacillota > Clostridia > TANB77 > CAG-508 > CAG-793. Next base: position 440 of record CAWVEX010000045.1, read on the forward strand.
CAAATGGCAGAACAAAATGAACAAAATGCAATGAATAGTTTAGCAAGTTGGATAGATGAAAATATTCCAAAGGGACCAGAGCCAATATCTGAAACAGAATCATTTGTTGGATATTATGCAGATACAGATGGAGATAATGAAGCAGATGGAATAATATATGTAGATTTAGCTGACACTGTAAATACAAGCGGTAGATGGAATGATAATGATTGGTCTGACTGGGAATATACACCAGTAACAGAAGGTTTAAAACAATATGAAATAATTAGTAAAAGCTTTACAGGTTTTGGAGGACAATGGACAAAGCCTGTACTAAAAAAGATAGATGGAAGTGAAGGTGCAGATAGATTTTATGTAATGGCATTAGAAGATATAGACAATGAAACACATTATTGGTGGAAGGATGCTTATGGTAAGCTAGATTCAACTTACAATGTAGAAGAAACAGCTATCGATTTTACAAAAGATAACTCAAAACCTACAGGACTTGTAAACACAGAAAGAATGATGGAATGTTATAAAAACGGAGAAATAAATGGAACAACAGTATTAAAAGATGATAATGATATGTGGGGATTAATACAAAATGAAGTAGATGCAGGCTGGTTTGTACCATCGAAATCAGAATGGGCAGCATTTGGAACATTTGCATATGATGAGCTAGGCGTTAATACAAATAATTATCCTGAATATGGACTTAGTGATTGGTACTGGTCTTCTTCGCAGTTCGATGCTGGCCTCGCGTACTACGCTCTCTTTCGCGATGGGTATGTCAGCAGCGTCATTGTGTACGGCGGCCGTTATGTGCGTCTGAGCACGACTTTCTAATTTTGTAAAAAATTAGAAAACAGCACGTTATGTAAATAACGTGCAAACAGTCAAATCGAGAATGCTTCATAAGAAGCTCTCGATTTGACTTAAAAGTATATAAATAATGGAAAATATGAACAGATATAATATTTTAAGATTGTATACTACTTATTTAGTATACAATTTTTTCTTTTTCCTTGGTTCTTTTTTAGTCCTTAGTGCATATATATTATTAAAACATAATTTTTAGGAGGTAAAGGACAATATGGAGTTAGAAAAAAATAAAATATCCATCAATCAAATTGTAGCTCAAAAATTGGACACAGAGGTTTGTGAAGGAGATTGTATAGTTCCAGACATTAAACCAGACATATATAATATAATTTCATCTAGTGGAACAGTAAGTGTATATAAAAAGGAAGTAATGGACGGAAAAGTAAGAATAGATGGTGCAATTAATACATATACAATATATTCATCAGAAGAAGAAGGAAAAAAAGAAATTAGGTCAATTAACTATGTAATAGACTTTTCTCAGATAGTAAACATAGAAAATGCAAAAAGTGATGAAATGTTAGAGGTAAATACTAAACTAAGAAGTGTTGAAGCAAGAATCGTAAATGAAAGAAAAATAAATGTAAAAGGAGTATTAGATTTTGATATCAAGTTATTTGCAAATAATCAAGAAGAATTTATTACAGGTATAAATGATATGATTGATTTGCAAAAACTAGAAAGAAAAATGACAGTAAATTCACTTTTAGGAACAGCAAAAACAAAAGCACAAGTTAAAGAAACAATTAATATAGATGAAGTAGATAATTTAACAGAGATTTTAAAAGTAAATGTAGATATAACTAATAAAGATACAAAAATAAGCTATAATAAAATATTAGCAAAAGCAGATACTAAACTTAAAATTTTATATCTAACAGAAGATGGAAGAATAAATACTGCTACAGCTACTCTTCCTATTATGGGATTTATAGATATGGAAAATATTTCAGAAGAAAATGTATGTGATATGCAGTATGAAATTAGAAATATGGTAATAAAACCAAATAGTATGCAAGAACATTCTATATATGTTGAAATAGAAGTAGAAATAACTGCTTCAAGTTTTGAAACAAAAGAAATAAATACAATAGAAGATTTATATAGCCCTAGTAAAAACTTATGCTTTACACAAAAACAAATAAAAGCTATGCAAAATAAAAAGAATTATAGAGATACGTTTTCAATTAGAGAAAAACAATTATTAAATATTGGTGATGAAAAAATATATGATGCAGATGTTAAAGTAAATATAGATAATATGAGAATTGGAAATGATGAAATAGAACTTAGTGGAAATGTAGTTATAACTTTTATACATTCTATGAATAATATGACTGAACTTGGTATGACTGAGCTAGATTTACCAATAGATTATAAAATGGTTTGCACAGGAATTAAAAGTGATAGTCAAGTAAAAATAGATTTAAGCGTACCACTACAAGATTTTACAATTTTGCCAGGTGGAGAAGTAGATATAAAAATAGATATAGAATTTTTAGCTAATGCTTGGGTAGAAATAATGCTAAATGAAATATGTGATGTAAAAGAAGAAGAGAATACTGAAAGTAATGGATATAACATGGTAATATACTTTACAAAATCTGATGATAATTTGTGGAAAATTGCCAAAGAATTTAAAAGTACCATGGAAAGTATTAAAGAAAGTAATAATTTAGATAAAGATACATTAACTCCAGGAATGCAGTTATTTATAACAAAATATGTAGGAGTTAATGGATAGAATTTACTCTAGACCTAGATTACCTAGGATTAATATAAACAGAAATTGGCGGAAATGGATATAATATTAAGCCATATAAAAAAAGAATTGCAATATTATTATTAATATTGATTATAGGATATTTTACAGCAACTACAATTATTAAAACCATAACGCCAATTATCGAAAGACAATGTAGAGTAAAAGCAAGAAGTTTAGCAACTCAGTTTGCTAATGAAGCTTGTATTGAAAATATGAAAGACATAACTTATGATGATTTATGCACAATAGAAAGAGATTCAGAAGATAGAATAAGACTAATAAAAATGAACTCAGTAGCAATAAATAATCTTAATTCACATATAGCCTTAGATATACAAGAAAAATTAAATGATACAACAATTAGTAAATTCTACATTAAACTTGGTAGTTTTACAGGAATAAAACTAATATCAGGAAGAGGACCTAATGTTGAAGTAAGAATGTCTACAATAGGAGAAGTTACAACAGAAATAAAATCTGAGTTTGAAGAAACTGGAATAAATCAAACATTACATAGAATATACATTAATGTAAATTGTAATGTAAGCTTGCTTACACCTTTTAAAGATGTTGATGAAAGCATTACAGCACAAGTGTTATTATCTGAAACTGTAATTTCAGGAGACATACCAGATGCTTACTATGATTTAGAGGGCATGAGCCCAGAAGACACAATGAACATGATGAATTAATTAAATTTTCCATTTGAGACGGACCTTTTTGTAAAATATTTTACGATTAGGTCCGTCCAAAGCGAAAAAATATGCTTGAATATACATAAAATGTATAGTATAATAGAAAAGCCAAGAATGTTGATAGATCCTTTTAAAGGAGGCCTTAGAATGAAACATTTGCTGGATGAAATTTGCGGTTATGATTTTTTGTGTGAAAAATTTCTTCCGCTTTTGGCTACAGTATTAACAACAGTAGGGTGTATTTTTATTTTAATTGTTATTTTGATTGTTATTGCCCAAGTATTGGTTTGATTTTATTAATTTGTTTCATTCTTGGCAACGGCTAGATATATTTGTTAAATGTAGCAAGTATACTAGCCACTTTTTATATTACCTAAAATGTACAGAAAAAAGTAAAAAAATATTTACGTAATATGGAAATATGATATAATATGAGTGTGAAAGGGAAAAATATGAAGCAAGTAAAAAATGTAAAACAAATTAATGAAGAAGATACAATGGCTAAAGATTCAATATTTAATGAAGAAACTATAAAATGTCTTTTGAAATCTGAAGAAGATATTGAAAATAACAGAACAAGGGGCGCAAGAGAAGTTATCGAGGAGTTAAGAAGTAAGTATGGTTTCTAAATTATAATGTTGATTTCTTAAATAAAAAAAGTTTTTATTTCACATATAATGTATCAAAGAAGAAATTATTTCATATTAATTTAATATATTAAAATCTAAAAAAAATCAAATAAAAAATTGAAATTAAATAAAATCCTATGTTAAAATAATAAAGTAATTAAGATTGTAATAATCTAATTTTATTATTAAATAGGTGGAAAAAATGAGCAAAAGAAGAAAAAAATCAAATAATATTTTAGTTAGTCTAATAGTATTTGTAATCTTATGTATTTCAGGATATTTTGGAAAAGATTATATAACTGGAACAAATGAATTAGCAATAGAAACATCGGCAAATGAAGTTCAAATCACTTTATCACAAAGAATAGAAAATGCTAAAGAAGTTAATTTAGATAATGATAAACTTAATATAATATTTTTCTATGTGGGACAAGCTGACTCTACATTAATTAAATTAAATAATGATGTAATGCTAATTGATGCTGGAAATAATGCTGATGGCAAAAATGTTGTTAGCTTTTTACAAGCAAAAAATATAATGCATATCGATTATCTAGTTGGAACTCATGCTGATGAAGATCATATTGGTGGATTAGATGATGTAATAAATAACTTAGATATTGAAAATGTTCTTATTCCAACAGTAGGAAGTAGTGGTACAGATTATAAAAATGTTATTGAAGCTTGTGAAAATAAAAATATACCTTTGCAAAATCCAACAATGGGAGATATTTTTGAATTAGATGGAGCAAATTTTGAAATAATGTCTGCAATGGAAGAAGAAGAAACATCAGATAATAATAGTTCACTGGTAATAAATCTTTCATATAATGAAACAAATTATTTATTTATGGGAGATGCAGAAACAGAGGTAGAAAATTCAAGGTCTTGGGAAAAAGCAAATGTTTTAAAAGTAGGGCATCATGGTTCTAATTCAAGTAGTAGTGAAAAATTTTTAAACCAAGTAAAACCAGATTATTCAATAATAGAAGTAGGAAAAGATAATTCATATAATCTTCCAAGTGATAAAGCAATTAAAAGGTTAGAAGATTGTGGAAGCAAAGTACTTAGAACAGACAAAGCAAGTGGAGATGAAGTAGGTTCTTTTTGGCTTACTAGTGATGGGAATACAATAGATATTAAAGAAGTAAATATTAATTTAGATGGTAATGAATAAAATTACATATTGAAAATATAGCTAAATGATATAATTTTATTATTTGAAAAGTTATATAATAAATTATTGAAAGGAGGATTGGAATTTGGAATTAAATAATATATTAGATAAAATAGGAGATTTTACTAAAGAATTTGGAGAAAAGTTTATAAATGAATTAACAAATGCTTTAGAAAATAATAAATTAACTAATGAATCAAAAGTAAAATTACAAGATAAAACAAGAGATATAATAAAAAGTTATGGAGAAGTGTATCAAGTAAAAAATAGAGGAGTATATAAATATACTAAGGATAATGAATATGAAGAATTACAAAAAGGAATGTATCAAGGTCAAAGTAATGGCTTTTATATTTTAGAAAATAGCGGAAACTTAAAATATGATGAAGAACTTAATAACAAGATAAATTCTGAAATAAATAAAGCAAAATCAAATATATTAAAATCTCAGCAACAAGAATTAGATGATTTTAGAAAAGTTGGAGAAAAATATATAGTAGATGAATTAGGCGATGATGAAAAGTACGTATATCTAACAAGGTTGTCAGATAAAAAAGAAATGCAAGATTTTAATATATCAGATAGACTATATGGAAAAATAAAAGAAAATAATAAAGAGGGGGAAGAAAGCATACTTACTTGGGATGGAAAAGAATATAACTTAATATAAAGTAAAAAAATAAAAGCTTAGTAAATTTAAAATTTATTAAGCTTTTATATATTATTATTTCTTTGCTACTTTGCATAGTTCTGCAAAAGCTTTAGGGTCTGTAACTGCTAAGTCAGCAAGCATTTTTCTATTAACAGTAACATTAGCTTTCTTTAAACCATTGATTAAAGTGCTGTATGTCATACCGTTCATTCTTGCAGCAGCATTAATTCTTATAATCCATAATTTTCTGAAATCACTCTTTTTGTCTTTTCTTCCAACATATGAATATGCTCCAGATTTCATAACTGCTTGTTTAGCTTGTCTAAATCTATAATGTTTAGCTCCATAATATCCTTTAGCTCTTTTTAATATTTTTTTATGTTTTTTTCTTGTAATTATAGCTGTTTTAACTCTTGCCATTTTTTATTCACCTTCCTTTATTTTATTTACCATATGGTAATAATTTTTTAACATGATTTTTACAAGTACTATCAACATAAGCATTTTGAACGCTTCCTGATGACTTTTGTCTATTTGTTTTATTTCCTAATAGATGTCTTCTATTAGCTTTAGTCCTTTTAACTTTACCTGTAGCTGTAAATTTATATCTTTTTTCAGCAGCCTTATTAGTTTTTAACTTTGGCATAATAAATTCCTCCTTATATTTTGGTATATATATAAATTAGCTCTTTAGCTAAGTTATAATCTAATTAATTATTTTGATTTTACTGCTAATATTATAAACAAATTCTTTCCTTCTAGAATAGGCTTTTTTTCTGCTACTGCTATATCACTTAGATTTTCAATGAATTGATTTAGTACAGATTCACCTAATTTTACATAGTTAAGTTCTCTACCTCTAAATCTAACAGTAATCTTAACTTTATTGCCATCTTCTAAGAATTTTCTAGCATTTTTTGCTTTGAAATCAAAATCGTGTTTATCAATATTAGGTGTAATTCTAAGTTCTTTTATTTCAAAGTTTCTTTGTTTTTTTCTAGCTTCTTTTTCTTTTTTAGCTTGCTCGAATTTGTATTTACCATAGTTCATTATTCTACAAACTTTTGGATTATTATTTGGAGCAACTAAAACTAAATCTAATTTTTTTTCGTAAGCTAGGTCTAATGCCTTTTGCATAGGTAAGACACCAAGTTTTTCGCCTTTTTCATCAATAACCTGAACTTCATTTGCTCTAATTTGTTCATTAATTGGTAATTCTTGTTTTATATTAAAACACCTCCTAAATATAGTAAAAATTAATTTACTTGTATTTAAAATCTTTTTATGCAAAATAAAAAGATTGGTTATGAAGCCAATCATTCTCAAACATATTTATTAAAAACCTAATTTAGGCTTTATATAAGATATATTTTAACCTTTTCCTTAAAAGTGAAGGTGAGAATGTAACTTCTTCTTAAATACAATTAATATGATACTATAAATTTATTCATTTGTCAACATTTTTTCTAAAATTACTTGACTTTTTTGATATTATGTAATAAAATAATATAGCGAATTTGAATATGTCCTATAAAGCAATTCCCCGGTTGGCTTTATATGGTTTCATATATATTATTTTAATTTAATGAATGGAGGGTAATTTTACCATGAATAATACTACATACAGTGTTAAGAAAAGTGAAATTGAAAGAAAATGGTATATAATTGATGCTGAAGGCAAATCTTTAGGTAGAGTTGCAGCAGAAGCAGCAAAATTATTAAGAGGAAAACATAAGCCAACATTTACACCAAATATGGACAATGGCGATCATGTAATTATAATCAACTGTGCAAAAGCAGTTTTAACAGGAAAGAAATTAAATCAAAAAGTTTACACTCATTTTACAGGATATATTGGAAATATGAGAAAAACTTTAGCAAAAGATATGATGGAACAAAAACCTGAAAAAGCTATGATGATAGCAGTAAAAGGTATGCTTCCACATAACAGCTTAGGAAGACAAATGTTAACAAAATTAAGAGTATACGCAGGTGAGAAGCATGAAAATGCAGCTCAAAAACCTGAAGTATGGAAATTTTAATTAGGAGGATATGAAGATGGCAAAATCAGAAAAAGTTGTATTCTTAGGTACAGGTAGAAGAAAAAGCTCAATTGCTAGAGTTAGACTTGTAGAAGGAAAAGGTAATATAACTGTAAACGGAAAAGATATAAACGAATATTTTGGAGAAGAAACATTAAGAGTAATAGTAAAACAACCTTTAACAGTTACAAATACATTAACAAAATTTGATGTAATTGCAAAAGTACAAGGTGGCGGATTCAGTGGTCAAGCTGGTGCTGTACGTCATGGTATAGCAAGAGCTCTTAATGAAGCAAATGCTGAATATAGACCAGTTCTAAAATCTAATGGATTCTTAACAAGAGATCCTCGTATGAAGGAAAGAAAAAAATATGGTCTTAAGAAAGCTCGTAAAGCTCCACAATTTAGTAAGAGATAATATTTCAATAAACCCCAGAGCAAAAACTCTGGGGAATTTTGTTATAAAAAAGTAGTTGTTATAAAACAGTTACTTTAATTATCATCACTATATAAAAGAATTTCTTCTAAATTTTCATCTTCCAATAGAGAACCTTTTATACTACCTGTAGTTATTATATCAACATCTTTATCTAAAGCTTCTTCTAATGCAAATTTAACTTCCACAATCTTAAAACCATCAGCTACATCTTCAGTTCTTACGATTATGTCAATATCACTATCCTTTTTTTGTTTCTTCTTTGCGTAAGAACCAAATAACCAAATATGTTTCAAATTGTATTTTTTTGCAACAGGTTCAATTTTCTTTTTTATTTTATCTATTTCTGACATTAAAAACACCTCTATTTTAAAATATTCTTACAAAAATTTTTTATTCTTATTGTTTCTTTATCTGCTACATTCCATAAAATCAATTTATCAATAGTTTCATAATTATGTACTATAATATCTCTCATTCCAGCAATATTTTTCCATGGAATTTCTGGATTTTCTTTTCTAAAATCCAGAGGAAGTCTTTTTACAAGTTCACCTATTTGGGTAACTGGTGTAAGTATTGCATTTTGGTATATACTATTTCCTTCAAAGATTTCATAGTTGTTTCCAAAGTGATTTTTGGTATCTTCAATAATATTACAATGCTTTATAATAGCCAATAATATTTTTCTAGTTCTTTCATCCATAATAAATTTTCTCCTTGCAAAACATTATAACATAAAAAGAAAATAATGTATAGTAGTTTTAAACAAACAAACTAATCATATAAAATATAAAGATTAAAAGTAAAATAACCCCTTTAAATCTAGTTACAGTATTTTTAGTTCCTATAAAATTAAATAACCATATAGTAAATGTACAAAAAAAAAGTAATATTAAATTTTGTATAAATTCTGTAGTAAATTCAAGAGGAGTAAGTATTGCTCCAATTCCTAAAATTAAAAGTAAATTAAGTGTGCAAGAACCAATAATATTTCCAACAGCTAAGTCTGTATCCTTTTTTATAATAGATACTATTGATGTAACTAGCTCAGGTAGAGCAGTACCAATTGCTACAATAGTAAGACCAATAACTCTTTCAGAAATATTAAGTTCCTTTGCAATAATAGTTGAATAATTAACAACTAAATCTCCACCATATTTTAATAAAATAATACCTAAAACAATAAAAATAATACAAAATAATAGATTAATCCTTTTTAATTCAGTATTTTTAGAATTATTTTTTATAGAAATTAATATACCTTCAAATTCTTTTACTATGGGATATGCAAAATATATAATAAACAATAATACTAAGAATATGCCTTCATTTCTATTTATAAAAGCAGTATTATTTCCTAAGATTCCAAGACCCATTAAGAGAATAATTACAGTAGATAAAAGTGCAATTGGTATATGAAAAATTCTTGTATCTTTATCTATTTTTATAGGGGATATAACAGCCATTAAACCAAGTATAAGTAAAACATTACATAAATTGCTTCCAATTGCATTCCCTATAATTAAATCAGACATTGAATTTTTAGCAGATGTAATAGTAATAATAAGTTCTGGAGCAGATGTACCTATAGCAACAATAGTAAGTCCAACTAAAATTTCAGGAATATGAAACTTTTTAGCAATACTGTTTGAACCTTTAACTAATAGGTCTGCACCAAATACAAGTAAAATTAGTCCTAAAATTATCATTAGTATATTGAAAAGCATACAGTCCTCCTTAAAATTATTATTATAGATTATTTAGTAACTGTCAATAATTGAATATAAATTTTTAGTATTAAATAAAAAAATTAGATAAATATTTGTAAATTAAATATTTATCTAAATTTTTACTTTATTGCTTCTTTATTTTTGGTTTAGCTAATAAGGAAGCTATATATCCAAAGAAAATTGCAGCAGCAATACCACCACTTGCAGCTTTAACTCCACCTATAAACGCTCCAAGTAGACCTTGAGTTTGAACTGCTTCCATAGCACCTTTTGCTAAATTTGCACCAAATCCAAATAGGGGAACAGTAGCACCACAACCAGCAAAGTCTATAATATATTGGTAAATTCCAAGACCACCTAAAATTGCACCAGTAGTTACAAATATAACTAGTATTCTAGCAGAGGTAAGTTTTGTTTTATCTATAAGTAATTGACCAATTATACATATTAATCCACCAACAATAAAGCATCTTAGCATTAGTCCCCAATCAATACTTTGTAAAAAATCCATAATTTTTTATCGCCTATGCGATGTACTCCTTTCAAATTATTAAATAAAAATCAATCTTTTTGCATTTCTATTGAAATAGCATGAGCTATTCCAGGAATAGATTCTCCTTGCTGTGATGTTGTAGAATTCATTAATGCTCCTGTTGCAATTAATAAAAGTTTATTTATATGTCCTTGTTTCATTAATTTATATAAATATCCAGAAAAAACAGTTGCAATACATGCACATCCACTACCACCTGCATGTGTATCTTGTTTATTTTTATCAAACATTAAAACTCCACAGTCATCATAGTTTTGAGATAAATCTAAACCTTTAGATTTGCCTAAATCAATTAAAATACTTTTTCCTAAATGACCTAAATCTCCAGTAATAATTGCATCATAGTATTCAGGAGTTCTACCAGTATCTTCAAAATGTGCAAGAAGAGTAGAAAGTGCTGCCGGAGCCATTGCTGCACCCATATTATTTGCATCTTTTATTCCAAGGTCAGTTATTATGCCTGGTGTTATATGAGTTATATATGGACCAAGGCCTATTTTAGAAAGAATTGCAGCACCTGAACCTGTTACTGTCCATTGACTAGTTGGGGTACGTTGATTTCCCAGCTCTAAAGGAAATCTAAATTGCTTTTCAGCACTACAAAAATGGCTAGATGTAGCACAAAGTACATGATTGCATGCCTGACTATCCATAAAAACAGAACCTATGCATAAACTTTCAACAAAAGTGGAACATGCTCCAAATAAACCAAAGAAAGGAATATTAGAATCACGCATACCAAAATTTGAAGAAATACATTGATTTAGCAAATCTCCTGCAAAAGAATAGTCTATGTCTTTAGCAGATAATCCAGATTTAGCAAATAAAGTATTTATAGTTTCTCTAAAAATTTTTGTTTCAGCTTTTTCCCAAGTTTTTTCTCCCCAAAATTCATCTTCTAAACATTTATCAAAATATTGTGCAAGAGGACCATCGGATTCTTTAGGTCCTACAATTGAAGATGTATTTAATATTGTAGGTGGGTGGTCTAGTTTTAAAGTTTGGTTACCTATTTTTTTCATATTAAACCCTTTCTATAAAAATAATATTTTGGATTAAACGATATGTTTTAGTTTTTAATTGTATCAAAATTTGCTTAATAAAATAAAGCTAAAAATTATAGAATTAGCTAAACAAAAAAGCAAGTTATTATACCAATAATTACAGAAGCAGATATACCAAAAACAAGTACAGGTCCTGCTACAGTAAACATTTTAGAGCCTACACCCATAACGTATCCTTCGGATTTATATTCAATAGCTGGAGATACAATAGAATTAGCAAAACCAGTTATAGGAACTAAAGTACCAGCTCCAGCAAATTTACCAATTTTATTGAAAATATTTAATGCAGTTAAAAGTGCAGAAAGTCCAATTAAACTGATTGATACTATTGTACTTGCAGAAGTATTATCTAATCCTTTATATAAGCAAAATTCTAAAATAAATTGACCAAGAGTGCATATTAGCCCTCCAACCCAAAAAGCATTAAAACAATCTTTTAAAATTGGTGATTTAGGTGATTTTGCTTCTACATATTTGTTATATTCTTTTGGAGTTTCAATTGGATTCATTTAAGAGCTCCTTATTTTACATATTTAGGTTTTTATTGGATTTACCTATAAACCAAGTTTAAATAAATATTAATGTTATCTACTTTGGTCTACCATAAAAGTAATATCTAAATCTACATAATATTCAGTCATTTTATTTACAGTAACCTTAGCTCTTTGATCTAATATTTTAAGACTTGTAATATAATCTAAAGTTTTAGCAACTTCCTCTAAAGTTTTAACTATAGCATCTTTCCATGAAATAGTTGATCTACCTGTTACTTGTATATGTTTTTCAATTCCCATAAAAACCTCCTAAAAATTAAATTCTATGTATATAATTTCCAACTTTTCAAAAAAATATGCACAAAAACGGAATTTTGTGTTAAAATGTATGGCGAAGAAAAATTTAAGAAAGGATATACAAATGATTTCATATATAAAAGGATTATTAGAAATAAAAGCAAAAGATTATGTTGTAGTTGATGTTGGGGGAATTGGATATAAAATATTTATGTCAGATACATCAATAGGTGAATTAGAAAAAGGAAAAGAAGTTAAAATATTTACTTATATGAGAGTAAGGGAAGATGATATAAGTTTATATGGATTTTTAAATAATGAAGAACTTGTAACATTTGAACTTTTAATTAGTGTAGGAGGAGTTGGGGCCAAAAGTGCAATAACAATATTAAGTCATATTACACCTTCTAAATTTGCATTAGCAGTAATTAGTAATGATGTAGGGACTCTAAAAAAATTACCAGGAATAGGTGCAAAAACTGCAGCAAGAATAATATTAGAATTAAAAGATAAAATGAAAACAGATGAGGCTATTGAAAATGCAGATAATGAAGAAATAAAAGAAGCAATTACTTTAGATAATAAAGCAGGAGATGCATTAGAGGCCTTATGCGTTCTTGGATATACAAGAAAAGACGTAGAAATGGCATTATCTAAGATAGATACAGCAAAACTTACAGTAGAAGAAATTATAAAACAAGGACTAAAAGTTTTAGGAAGATAAAATTAGCAAAATATAGAGAGGAAAATTAATTATGGATTTATCTGAACCATTAGCATATAGAATGATGCCACAAACTTTAGATGAATATGTAGGTCAAGAAGACATATTAGGAAAAGATAAAATATTATATAGAACAATAAAAGCAGATAGATTATCTAGTATTATACTTTGGGGACCTCCAGGTTGCGGAAAAACATCTCTTGCAAGAGTAATAAGCAATACAACAAAATATAAATTTATAAAATTAAATGCTGTAACAGCAGGAGTAGGAGATATAAAAAATGCAATAGAAGAAGCACAAAATCTTTTACTTAATCCAAGTGGTAAATGCATTTTATTTATAGATGAAATTCATAGATTTAATAAACTTCAACAAGATGCGCTTTTACCATATGTTGAAAAAGGTACTGTAATATTAATAGGAGCAACTACTGAAAATCCATATTTTGAAGTTAATAAAGCTTTAATTTCAAGAAGTATGGTATTTAGATTACAGGAACTAACAAATGAAAATGTATTTACTATTTTAAAAAGAGCTCTTACAAGTGAAAAGGGCTTGAAAAATTATAATATTAAAATAGATGATTCAACTTTAGAAAAAATTGCAGAAACTGCAAATGGAGATGTAAGAACAGCTTTAAATGGATTAGAAGTAGCAGTACTTACTACTCCAGTTGAAAAAGATGGCTATATACATATAACTGATGAAGTTGCAAAAGAATGTGTACAAACAAGAAAAGCAATTTTTGATAAAAGTGGAGATTCACATTATGATAATATAAGTGCATTTATAAAATCTATGAGAGGAACAGATCCAGATGCTGCAATTTTTTATTTAGCAAGAGCCTTAAATGCTGGAGAAGATCCAATGTTTTTAGCAAGAAGAATAGTAATAGCAGCATCAGAAGATGTAGGAATGGCAAATCCAATGGCATTAGTTGTTGCAAATTCTGCTATGCAAGCAGTGCATATGGTGGGAATGCCAGAAGCAAGAATAATTTTAGCAGAAGCGGCAGTATATGTAGCTACATCTAAAAAATCTAATGCTTCATATAATGCAATTAATAAAGCCTTAGATGATGTTAAAAACAAAGATACTGGAACAATACCAATGCATATTAGAAATGCACCAATTGATGATATGAAAAAAGACGGCTATCATGTAGGTTATAAATATCCACACGATTATCCTGGGCATTATGTTGAGCAGCAATATTTGCCTGATAAAATGCTAGGAACTAAATATTATATTCCAGATGAGAACGTAGATACAAGTAATTATCAAAAGAAAGAGTAAAATATAAAATAAAATCTGGGAATCATATCCCAGATTTTTATATTAAATTAAAGTTTAAATATTAATTAAAATTTAATCTTTCTTACTTTCAGTTTTTTCTTCTTTTTTATTATTAAGAAGTTCGCTAGCTGCTCCAATTGCTCCTAGTGCTTGAGTAGCTTCAAATGGTATAAATACTTTATTAGCTTCACCTTTAGCTACATCTTGTAATGCTTCTAAAGATTTTAATTGAACTAGTTTTTCATCAGGATTAGCTTTCATCATAGCACCATATACAAGTTTTACTTCATCAGCCTTAGCTTCAGCAACTTTTCTTATAGCTTCAGCTTCACCGGCAGCTCTTCTTATTTTTGCTTCTTTATCAGCCTCAGCTTGAAGAATTTCAGCTTCTTTTTCACCTTGAGCTTTTAAAACTGCTGCTTGTCTTTCACCTTCTGCTTGAAGGATAGAAGCTCTTTTATTTCTTTCAGCATTCATTTGCTTTTCCATTGCATCTCTAATATCTGGTGGAGGAGTAATATTTTGTATTTCAACTCTGTCAATTTTACATCCCCATCTATCAGTTGCTTCATCTAGAATTGCTCTTAATTTATCATTAATTGCATCTCTTGAAGTAAAAGTTGAGTCTAAATCCATTTTACCAACAATATCACGAATTGTTGTAATAGAAAGATATTCGATACCTTTTTTTAAGCTTTGAATTTCATAAACTGCTTTTGCAGGTTCTAAAATTCTGTAGAAAACAACTGTATCGATTGTAATTGTAACATTATCTTTAGTAATAACATCTTGAGGTGGAACATCCATAGTTTGTTGCTTTAAACTAACAATACTTCTAACATGATCTATAAATGGTATTATAATTGTAAGACCTGCATCAGCTATTTTATGAAATTTACCAAGTCTTTCAATAATATACACCTCAGATTGTCTAACAATTTTAATACTCATAATAGCTAAAGCTATTAGAATAATTAGTAGTATGATTAAAATCCACATAAAAACCTCCTAAATTTTATTTTTACATTGTTAAACTGTCTAAAATCACATATCTACATTAATTATAACATAAAAAACCTAAAAAATAAAGGGGTTTGCTATTGAAACTTTATTAATTAACGTATATAATAGCTAATATAAAATAACAAAGGAATAGAAATTATGAAAACTAATATACTAAGAATAATATTTTTAATTCTAATAATAATTAATTCATTAATAATATTTGGATTTTCTTCACAAAATGGAGAAGAGTCGAGTAGTTTAAGCAAAACTGTAATTAATAAAATAGCAGATATATTAAATATAAAAGAAAATAGAACGGCTTTCTTAGATTTAGGAGAGAAAATTATACGAAAGCTAGCTCATTTTAGTATATATACATTACTTGGAATCTGGTCAATTTCATTTTTGCATACTTTTAATATTAAAATTAAATATCAGGTTATAATAAGTTCTATATGGGGAATTTTATATGCAATAACTGATGAATTTCATCAAATGTTTTCAATTGGCAGAAATGCTAGTATAGATGATGTAATTATAGATACATTAGGTGTTATATTTGGCTTATTTTTTGTATTACTTATTTTAAAAATTATTGAAATAATTAAAAATAAAAAAAGTGAAAAATGCAAAAATAATTTGTAAAATATATGCTTAATGCTTAAAATAAAACATTATATAAAATATGAAGGAGGAAAAATATGAAAAAGTATTCTAATGAAAAAGGTGTAACATTAATTGTTTTAGCAATAACAATAGTAGTTCTATCTATAATTGCAGGTGTGGTAATATCATTTAATTATAATGATAATGCAGTTAAAAATATAGCTGAAGACAAAAAAGAAGAAACTGAAAAAATGCTTATTTTAGAAAGTATAAAATTAAACCTTGTAGAAAATCCACCTGAAAATTATGAGAATTTAATCAGCTATTTAAATAATTATGGAAAAATTGAAAATGAAGATGATGAAAATAACGCTATTTTAATTACTAATCAAGGAAATTATGAAATATATGTAAAAGATATTTGGAATATAAATAAGCAAAATATAGATTAAATAAAGTCAAATATTACAAATATTACAAAAATATTAAAAAAAAGTAATAATAGACAAAAATATTGTTTTTATTTGTTCTATGATATAAAATTTAAAAGAATATTTAAATAAGTTTAAGGAGGAAATCGCAATGGCAACAATGAATCCATTGGAAAGAAAAGCAAGGAATTCGTTTATAAAAGGAGCAATTTTAGCTGGATTAATAGGATTAATTTTTATAATCATTTTAGGAATAATAATTATGAGAATGAGAGGAGAAGAGCAAGCAAGATTAGATGCTCAAAAAAATGTATATGTATTAAGAGGAGCTGTACAATCAGGTACAGTGTTAACTCAAGATATGTTTACAACTGTTGGAGCAGATGCTAATGTAGCACCTAGTGATGCTTTAACAGCAAGTGTATACAATACACTAGCTTTCGATGAAGAAGGTAATCCATTAGAGATTGTTGCAAAAATAGATATAGCAGCAAATACAATAGTAACAGCTAGTATGATAACAACTTCAGATAATATAAATACTGATGATGTAAGAGAAGAAGAATATAATATGATATCACTTCCAGCAGATTTAGAAACTGGAGATACTGTAGATGTAAGATTAAGAATGCCTGATGGAACTAACTATATAGTTGTATCTAAAAAGAAAGTTACAGTATTAGATAATGCAGGTATTCCATCTGTAAATACAATTTCATTAGAACTTTCAGAAGGAGAAATTCTTATGATGAGTAATGCAATTGTAGAAGCATATATGATGGAAGGAAGCAGATTATATTTAACAAGATATGTTGAACCTGGTATGCAAGCAGGAGCAATTACAACTTATGTACCAAATGGAGAAGTTCAAAACTTAATTGCTCAAAATCCAAATATAGTTAATGAAGCTAAACAAGAATTAATTAACAGAATAAATAATTATGCAGGATTAAACAGAACAAATATAAATGATGAGTTAAATACTATAGATCCTGAAGATAGAACAGATGCTGTAACTAGTGGTACTACAACAGAAAATAGTGATGCACAAGATGCTAGACAAAGTTACTTAGATTCTATGCAATAAAATTTAAAAAGTAATCCAAATGATTAAAAAAATGAAAGGAACTTACAGTGGAACAAATAGGTTTTGTTGGAGTAAATGACAAAAAAGATTTTTTGCTAAACATAGCAAAAGTTATATCAAAATTAAATAAAAGTGTATTAATTGTTGATAGTACAGTTATGCAAAGACTAAGATACTTAATACCAAAGGTGTCATCTACTCCTACATATGTAAGTGAGTATGACGGAGTAGATGTAGCCGTTGGATTTATGAATCTAATGCAAATAAGTTCATATTTAGGTATGCCAAACTTGAATTATGATTATGTACTAATAGATACAGATAATCCTCAGACATTTAATTCTTTTATGGTACAAAACTCAAAAAGAAATTTCTTTTGCACATCATATGATGAATTTGAACTTCAAAGAAGTTTGGAGATACTAGGAACATTGAGAACACAAATTAATTTAACTAAAGTTATAATATCATCTGATTTAAATAATAAACATGATGAATATTTAAATCATTTATTAGAAAATTATCCAGTAGCATGGAGCAAAGAAATTATAGAAATAGCTGATACTGATGAAGATAGAAA
The DNA here is from genome assembly GCA_963928415.1 of Bacillota bacterium. Classification (GTDB taxonomy): domain Bacteria; phylum Bacillota; class Clostridia; order TANB77; family CAG-508; genus CAG-793. The sequence goes on from CAWVEX010000045.1 coordinate 18,568, forward strand.
TGCAACACTTACAAATCAGCTTACTAAACAAATCAGCATTAAGAATTATTCATCGATTTATAAGGATGGATTAGAATATTTAATATCACTGATATTAGAGGGGCTTATACCTCAAGGTGATATTAGAAGAATTATTAGGAGAAAGTAGAAAGGTATAAAAATGTCTATAATAACATTTATTAGTGAAGATATAAAAGAAACAGGCCAAACAATGTCTATTTCAGCCATAGCATCTGCTATGGCTATTGAGCACAACTATAAGATACTACTTTTTTCCACAGAATTTTTGGATAAAACATTAGAAAATTGCTTTTGGAATTCTAATAATAGAAAAGTAGGACTATTTGCTAAAGCTGATGTTATGGATGTTTCTAATGGACTAGAAGGCTTAGTTAGAACTTTTGCAAGTAATAGAGCTTCAGCAGATACAATAAGAAGTTATACTAAACCTGTACTTAATGAAAGATTAGATGTTTTGCAAGGACCTAAAACTGTAAATTACAAAGATTATATAAATATATCAGAATACTTTTATCAAATTGCAGATGTAGCAAATCAAAGCTATGATATAGTTTTAGTGGATTTAAGTAAAAAAATTCCTAAGGTAAATAAGGATAAAATATTAGATATATCTGATTTAGTAGTAGTAAACTTAAGCCAAAATATTACTTCAATAAATAATTTTCTTAAATTAAAGCAAAACAATGACTTTTACAAAAGAAGTAATGTGTTATTGATGTTAGGAAGATATAATCCTAATTCTAAATATTCAAATAAAAATGTTGCAAGATATTTAAGAGAAAAGAATATACCTATGGTTGTTCCATATAATATATTGTTTTCAGATGACTGTGCAGAAGGAAGAATAATAGATTATTTTCTAAAAATACAAAGAATACAAGGATATGATAATAAAGATACATTTTTTATAAATCAAATGAGGCAAACAGCTAAAAGCCTAGAATATAAGATGCAAGAAAGAAAAAATGGATTAATATAGAAACAAAATATTTGATAAAATCAAATAAAGATAAGGAAGGAGCAAACTATGTTTCTTAATTTTGTTTTGATACTAGCAGTAATATTAATAGCTGGTTATTTAGTAGTAAGGTACATAAAGAAAAATCAAGATGCTAAAGTTGAAGAAAAAGTCGTTGTAGATGATAAAACATATACTTTAGATATGATGATTAATTTCGTAAAAAAAAGAATGGATGAAATCACTAAAGTTAACCTTTATGACTTAGGTTTATCAGAAGAGGAACTTAAAAGAAGAAAAAATAAAAAATATGAGCTTAAAAAAGCTTTAAAAGGTTGTACATATGGTGATGTAAATGATAAAAAATATGTAAAAGAACTTATTTATGATTTACTTTCACAAGAATATGGAGTTGATGAAACAAATGTATCAAAAGCAATACCTTTTGATGTTCCTTCACTTCTAACACCACAAGATAAATTTGATGTACTTATATATATGTACCAAAAAGATTATGGATATGAAGCTTTAACTGAGCTTATTAAAAAATATGATTTAGCAAGGCTAAAATATACATCAGGTGAATCTAAACCATCATATGTTATTACTCCTGAAGAGATAAATGAAATATATGAAAAAGAAAATTATAACCTAACTTTTGATGATAAATTAAAAGTTATTGTACAAAGAATTTATCAAAAATATAAAGGTTACAGCTCAATTGATGAAGTAAGAGATATGAATATTGATGGTGTGTCTGGTGGTGTATCAGGTATGCCAGAAAGTTTCTTAAGCCAAGTTGCTCAAACTGATTCAAGTTATTTATCTCAAGTTATGGAACATAGAGTTCCTAGAGCTTGTGATAGTATATGGATATTCTTCCAAGGTAAATCAATTAGACTTGCATTCTTATCTTTTGGAACAGAGGCAGAACTAAAAAGAGTATGCCAAAACATATATAAATACAATAATCCAGGACAACTTTCAGATACAAATGGATATAAAATTAATGAAATGAAAGATGGTTCTCGTGTAGTTGTTGTTAGACCAAGCTTCTCAGAAACATGGGCATTCTTCGTAAGAAAGTTTGATGTTAAGCGTTCTACTCTTGAACAATGGTTCAAAGGTGAAGAAGGAAGTATTGATACAATAGAATTATTAAAATACTTAGTAAAAGGTGCAAGAATTATATCAATTACTGGTGAACAGGGTTGTGGTAAAACAACAATGCTTATGGGTATGATAGAAAATATATATGAAACAATGAACATTCGTGTTCAGGAAACTGCATTCGAACTTCATTTAAGAAAAATATATCCAACAAGAAACATATTAACATTTAGAGAAACAGATACAATTTCTGGACAGGAAGGTCTAGATGTTCAGAAAAAAACTGATGGTTCTGTTAATATCATTGGTGAGGTTGCAACTGATCCCGTAGCATCTTGGATGATTCAAGCTGCCCAAGTTGCATCTAAATTTACATTATTTACTCACCATGCTAAAACATTTCCAAACTTAGTTACAGCACTACGTAACTCAATGCTTAGAACTGGAGTATTCTCAAATGAAAAAACAGCTGAAGAGCAAGTTGTATCAGTTTTAAACTTTGATATACATTTAACTAAAGATTTCAAAGGAAAAAGATATGTTGAAAGAATAACAGAATGTATACCAGTAGAAGATGTTAATGATTATAATTATGATTATAAAAATGAAAAAACATTAGAGGGTAAATTTCAAAGATTTGCAGAAAATACAACAAAATATTATACTAAAGAGACAAATAAAGAATTATACAAATATGTAAATATATTAGAGTATCAAGATGGAAAATATGTAATGACTAATAAGATTTCAGATACAAACTTAAAAGAAATGCTTTTAAATATGGATGATACAGATGCTAAAGACTTTAGTCAATTTGTAGAAAGAACTTGGGGAGAAAAATTAAGTGTTAATTCTGAGGAATAATAAAGAAATAAAAAGTGTATTAAAGATGAATTGTAGTTATATAAAAAATATGAAATGTAAATTAAAAAAGGAGGTGATTTTAAATGTCTAATCAAACAATTTTTATATTAATGGGTGCAGTATTAGCAATATTTGCTGTAGTAGTTATAGCATATTTAGTACTTAGGAAAAAAATGCAAAGTTCTGATGTAGTAAGAATTGAAAGATTAAGAAAAGGAACTAGGGAAAAAACTTTTTCTTCAGAAGTAATGTACCAAAAATTGTATGTTAAATATTTAAGATTTCCTTTTTTAAGAAGATATTTATTAAAAATTAGAAGAAGACTAGAAATAATTAACATAGATGATGAATTTTTGACTAGACTTCAAACATCACAGATAGTTACTAAAGCATTACTAATAATTATACCAGTTACTTTAATAGTAATTTTAATGACAAAAAGTAATCCATTAATAATGATAATAATCTTAATATTTGAACTTTTTATAATTGATTCATTAGTAGATGGCATGGTTGATAAATTAGATAATAACTTACTTACTCAACAAGTAGACTTCTTTGCTGCAATGAGACATTCTTACCATGAAACAAATATGGTTGGAGAGGCAATTTATCAAACTGCTCAAGATGATGAACATATAGAAATTTCAAGACAAGCTGAAAGAATATATAATATATTAAATTCGGAAGATCCAGAAACAGAGCTTGAAAAATATTATGATATAGCACCAAATAACTATTTGAAAGAATTTGCTGGAATATCATATTTAACACAAGAGTTTGGTGATAGAAAAGTAGATGGTACATCTCTATATTTAAAAAACTTAGATAATATTACACAAGAAATGCAACTTGAAATACTAAAAAGGGACAAGCTTAACTATACATTTCAAAGTTTGTCTATAATTTCTATTATACCTATGGTAATGCTTGAACCACTTAAAAGTTGGGCATTAAGCAATTTCTCTTTTACCAAATCTTTTTATAATGGTAAATTAGGTATGATTGTGCAAATTGCAATTTTACTAGTTACATTTATATGCTATATTTTAATTAGAAAATTAAAAGATAATGGCGCTGTTAATATTAAGTTAGAAAATAATCAAAATCCTTGGCAAGCTAAATTATACAATATTAAACCTGTTAAAAAGTTTGTAGATTTATTTATACCTAAAGAAGGTACAAAAGACCGAAGAAAAATTAAGCAAGCACTAAAAGATGCAGCATCTAAGCAAAAAATTGAATGGCTATATGTAAATAGATTAACTTTAACAGTCGTTGTCTTTGTAGTTTCTATAATAATGTTTATTGTATTACATAACGTACAAATAAATTATATATATACAGAACCTACAACTGAATATGACTTAATTGGTGAACTTAATGATAGAGATTATCAAAAAGCAATGGAAACAACAAAGACTCATAACTATTTTCTAGATATGTTTAGAGGTCAGTTAGATACTACACAAGAAGATATTGAAAAAGCTATGAGAAGGTCTACATATTATAGAGATGCAGATGATGAAACTATAGCTTCAAATGCTGAACAAATATTAGAAAAGTTAAAAGTAGTAAATTCTGAATATTTAAAGTGGTTTGAAATATTAATTGCGATGGTGTTTGCTATAATTGGATATGCAGCTCCAATACTAATGCTTAAATTCCAAGTAATCATTAGAAAAATGTCAATGGAAGATGAGGTAATGCAGTTTCAAACAATTATACTTATGCTTATGAGGCTAGAGAGAGTTGACGTTGAAATGATTCTTGAATGGATGGAAAGATATGCAGATATATTTAAAGAGCCAATTAGTAGATGTCTAAATGATTATGAAAGTGGTTCTTGGGAAGCACTAGAAAATATGAAAGATGAAATATCATTTCAACCTCTAATTAGAATTGTTGAAAGTTTGCAAACAGCAGTTGAAAAAGTACCAATTAAAGAAGCATTTGATGAACTAGATTCAGATAGAGAATATTACCAAGATAAACGTAAAGAAGCAAATGATAGGTTAATTTCTAAGAAAGGTATGATAGGTAGAGCAATAGGATTTACACCATTAATTGGTATATTTGTTGGCTACTTAGTTGTACCACTAGTTGCAATTGGTCTAACAAGTATGACATCATCATTTGAATCAATGCAGGCAATGTAAAATTGAGTTTGGCATATTAGAAAGGATAAATTAATATGGAAAATGCAAGTAGAGCATTAATAATTGCTGGTGGAATGCTGATTGCAATGCTAATTGTTGGCCTAATGGTTTTTGGATATTCACGAATAAGGGCATTTAAAGAAGAGGAAAAAACAGCTGAAGAGAGAGAAGAAATAGTTGAATTTAATCAAAGATTTGAGGCATACAACAGAACTACAGTTAGAGGATTTCAAATGATATCACTGGCAAATTTAGTTTATGATACAAACCAAAGATTTAGTGAATATGATGGATATACACCTGTTACAATATACGTAGATGGATTGTCAGATTCTAATTCAAAAAATGATAATTTAGAGCAATATATTCAAAATAATTATGAAAGAATGAACTTAAATGAAAAGAATGCATTAAAACAATCTTATTTTCAATGTACAGATGTTAAATATGATAGTAGAAATTCGAGAGTAGTTAGTATGCATTTTGAAAAAGTAGAAGTTATAAGCCGTTAAAAGGGGAGTGAGCTAATGGAGAATGCAAGTAAAGCATTAATAATTGCTGGTGAAATATTAATTACTGTTTTAATTCTTTCATTAGCAAGTTATACTATAGTGCAATTTGGAAGCTTTTCAAAAAATTTAAATAAACAAATGAGTGAATCAGAAGTACGTACTTATAACGCAAATTTTACTGTCTTTTCTGGAAGGGCTAATATTACCATACAGGAAATAGCGTCAATAGTTAATTTCGCAAAACAGCACAATTTTGATAATGAATTAGAAAGTGCTAGTGATTCAGAATTATTTGTTGATGTTTGTATAGGTGACAGATCTATTTTAAATGAAGATATTAATAAACTTTTGGAAAATAATAAATATAAATACTATTCATGCAATATTAGATTATCTCAAATTTCTGTAAATGATGAAAAAACTATTATTTCAGCAAAAAGAAATACATATAATACTGATATTGTTTATAATAAAAGTACAGAGGAATATATAAATAAAATAATATTTCACGAAATAGTAAATGAAGATTATACAAATGCTTTAAGACTTGGGGCATCTATTGAGTGGAAAAATTAAACTTTTTCTATTGACTATATAAAAATAATAATGATATAATTCTTTTAGAGGTAAAATGAAAAGATATTTAATATTAATAATTATTGTTATTATTGCAATAACATCTATGGGGTATTTATACTTAAATATTCAGAGTTCATCTAATACTATTTATGCATTAAATAAACCTTATGAAGAACTGAAGAATGAGATTATAAATGGAAATAATCTTGCTACATATATAAATAAAATAATTGATAAAAATGCAAAAAATAATGTAAAAAAGGATGAAAAAGGATATTACATAGATAATAATAATAATTCAATAATTGCAGAAATAAAGTTTAAAGATAGTGATAACATATTTAGAATAGAACAAATAGAAAATAATGATATTAATAAATTTATAAATTTGTACTCAAATATTAATTTTAAGTGTACAGAAATACAATATCATAATGAAACTAAGTTAGTTAGTTTTCTTCATTTTGAAGAAGTATAAATATTAATTAGTTATTAGATTTAGTTACATTTTAACTAAATGTAAAAATATAAAAATAAAAAAATCAAAGGAGGAAATTTTTATGGAAAACGCATCAAAAGCATTAATAATTGCAGGTGCAATTTTAATTTCAATTTTAATAGTTGGTTTAGGAGTTATTATTTACAACAATGTTTCTAACATTGCTACTACAGGAACATTGGATTCTGAACAAATTACAGCACATAATTCACCATTTGAAGGATATTTTGGAGATTATGTATCAGGAAGTAATGTAAGAGCATTACTTACACAAGTACAAGCTAACAATAGTGCAGCACAAAGAAATGATGAAAAAATCGGAAATTATATTTATGTAATTGATGATTCAAACACTGCTGTTACTTCTTCATCAATAAGAACAGGACAAATGTACAAAGTTCATTTACCAGATAATGAAAATTATACAGATGATGATGCTGCAGGTGATTCATATTGGAGTAGAGGATATATTAAAACAATTGTTGTTGAAATAAACGATACTAATGCAAACCCTTAGTTTATTGATTGCATATATATAATGCATTATACCTTTTTAGAAAGGAAAAAATAAATGGAAAATGCAACCGAAGCATTTAAAATGGGATTTGCTGTGCTCGTATTTGTCGCAGCACTTTCCCTTGCTATATTTTCTTTTACAAAAGTAAGAGAAACATCAGCAAATTTAATTAAACAATCAGATATAAAAGAATATTATCAATCACTAGCATTAGATGCTACTGGAGTTAGTAGTAATAATGCTTTATCAAGTAGAGTGGTTGGAGTAGAAACTGTAGTACCAACGTTATATAGGTATTATAAGGAAAACTATACAATATTATTTTACACAGGGGAAGGCTATGATGAAAGTAATGGAACTTTCACAAGTATTACACCTATGATATTATACTATACTGAAACAAGCAATTCTCCTGACTATTCATATTTAGATCAATCAACACTTACTGTTAGTTCTTCTCACGATAAGAGAGGAATATATGGTTTTGATATTCAAGATGAACAAGTTAGACGTGAACCTTGGAGTGCTAGCCAAGAAACAGCTTACAATTTTATAAAAGAATTTGTTACAGGTGTTGCTAATGAAAATAAGCAAAGATATTATTCTAGTAGAATTGATGTAGCAGCAAATCGTTCCGGAAGAAATGAATATGGAGAAGATGATAATGGTCCATTTTATACAATAGATTTTCTATTTAATAATAATATTATTGGAGAAAATGGACGGTTTAATAGGAAAGCAAGATTATTTGTTTGTGGAAAGATATGGTGAATATAATTACGAAAATGTAGCATATAGCAAAGGAGAAGAAGATTATAATATCATTTCTAATCTTACTGAATCTGTAGATATCCTTGATAGCAATAATAATGGAGAAATAGATGAAGATGATGAAATGGTAGCTAATAACAAAGGTACAATAAAAAGAGTTATACAATATATTTATATTAAAAGTTATGCTTAATAATATATTGAAGTTTATATTTTAATATATTATTAAACAAAACAAAAAGGAGGCAGTTATGAACGATATCGTAATCACAGTAATAGTAATAATAGTATCAACAGGTGTGTTGCTTATCTTTCCTTTAGTAACTACTGCTGATAGAACAGATGATATTACAACACAATTAGTAAAATCTGCAACTACTAAATTTGTAGATTCAACCACAGCAACCGGAAAAATTACGCAAGATAATTATGATGATCTTATTCAAAGTATAAGTGCAACTGGTAACAAATATGATGTAGAAATTGAAGTATTGGTTTTAGATGATAATCCAGGAAAAAAAGTTACTGAGGCTGAATATACAAAAGTAGGAGAAAATTATTATTATAGCAAATATACTACTCAAATTTTAGATGAAATTAACTCAAGTTCAGGTGCAATGTATTTAAAACAAGGTGATATGGTGTATGTAGTTGTTTATCTAGATAGCAAAACAATTGGTGATGCATTAAAAGATTTTCTTTATAGCTTAACTGGAAATAGTAGAAGACCTGTTGCAAGTGATAGTAGTCTTGTGACAAGCAATGGAAAATAAACTAATGAAAGGGTAAAAATGAAATTACAACAACTTGCATTAATATTTCTAATAATAATAGTACCAATATCTTTGGTACTATCTATGTATACAGGTAATAATATAGATGTAATACAAACCCAGTCAGATTATGATGAAATTTTATTAACTGCTATTAATGATGCTGTTAACGCTTACCAAATGAATACTTTAAGAAATGGTTATTCTACAGTTAATGATTCCAAAATAAGAGATATAACAGCATCAGTAAATTCATTTTTTACAAGTTTAGCATTAGGTATGGGTTCATCTGGATATAGTAAAGAAGATATGGAACCATATATTCCTGCATTATTATTTACTTTATATGATGGGTATTATTTATATGGAGATTATCAAAATATAGCATCTATAAATGATGGTGTTCAAAATTATTCAACATTAAATTCTAATCAATTATCTTCTCAGTCAGGAATAAAGCCATTTATATATTATACTTGTGAATATCAAGGCTCAGGTAAATTTGATATTGTAATAAATTATACTTTAGATAATTATATTACTGTTATGGGAACTGATACTGATGGTAATATTGTAAATATGTCCGGATATTTAGTAAATTCAAATGATATAAATATAAGTGGTGATACTGTAACTGCTCATGGCATACAAATTGAACCTGAAATACTTGGAGAATATATAGTTGCAATAGATACTGTAACAAGAGCAGATAATCCAAATGCAACAGAATATAAATCTAATAATCCTGAATATTTTCAGTATATATATTATAATAATCAAAAATATTATATTGATGAAAAGTATAATAGTGATAGTAATGTAGATAATAAGAATAGGGTCAGTAGTACACATGTTACCTATACAGCAAATGATGGAACTGAAAAAGGAATAGATTTATTTAGATTAAATAATAATTTAAGAGTTTATTTAAATGAAAATGAAGCAAATAGTTTAGCCAGATATTTAGGATTGGAAAATTATACACAAATTGATTCATCAAATTTTAAAGATAGAAGTGCAATTAATTATTATAAAAATGCAAAAGAATTTTCGAATAAGTTTATACAATTATTTAATAACGCATCTTCATTAAAGATAGTAACAGAAAGCTTTAATAATCAACTTAATTATACAGCTTATAATGAAGAAACAGGTGAGGAAGTTCCTGTTCATTCAAGATATGATTATATGGATGACTTGAAATCAGTATTTGATATAACTGATCCAGATAATGATCCAGAAACAGAGTCATCATTATTTAATGAGCATAGGATGGATGTAATAATTAGTTCTATTGAATCTAATTTACTAAGTATTATAGCTAACTTTAATATTCATCATAATTCTGGATTTGAATTTTCACTTCCTATTTTATCAGAAGAAGATTGGTATACTATAACAAATAACATAACTGTTGTATCATTTATGCAAGGAATACCAATTGGTAATTATAAGTATTATAGTAACTATAAACTTGTGACAAATACTAAAAATAAAGAATTTGTTTCAAGGGATTCAATAATACTTAGAACCAAAGAAACTGGAATACGTAATACTGATATTAATGGAACTTATCATAATCCAAGATGTTTGGATTTAAATGGTTATGGTACAGAAACAGTGGATAATAGCAATTTAATAGGATATAATCTAATAGATTATCAGCAGCAAATGACTTCATATGATGTAGTTGATCCTTCATCACATCAAACTACAGATACATTAGTATTTTATTATTATCCTCATTCAGGTTCTGGTGCTTATGAATGTGTTATTGGTAGGGAAGATGTATTATTTACGAGTGATAATTTAATAAAGGGAACAGGATTTAAAAGTCCTAATGATGCTTATGATAATACAAATCCAAGTCAATATGAAGGTGCAGTGCCAAATGAAAGTGTACGAAAAGCATATATAACTGCTTTAGCTAGGGAAAAGAATAGTTTATATAAAGTAAGCGAATATTTTAATAATTATAATTAAAATGGTTACTCTAATTATAGAGTAGCCTTTTTATTATCTACTCTAATTTGAATTTGAGGAAGGAATAATAAAATGAAAAAGAAAATTATATCCATTATTTTATTAACTATTTGCTTAACTATGTATATTAATTTGCTTGGTATTGAAAATAAGCTTTACTTACAAACAGTCAGTGCACAAACAAAAAGGTATGTAAATCCAATAGGAAGAACAGTAGGATTAAAATTATATACTAATGGAGTATTAGTTGTTGGTATGTCAGAAATAGATGGAGTAGATGGAAAAAAATATAAACCATATGATGACTCAGGAATAAAAGAGGGAGATATGATTAAAGAAATTAATGGAAAAGAAATAAGTAATACTCAAGAATTGATTAATATTGTTAACAACTCAAATGGAAAAGAGATATCTATTAAATATGAAAGAAATGAAGAACTTATATATACAAGTATAACACCAATAAAAGGTAGAGATGGAAAATATATGCTAGGACTTTGGGTAAGAGATGCAGCAGCTGGAATAGGTACTCTTACTTATTATGAAGAAGCTACTAAAACATTTGCAGCACTTGGACATGGAATAACAGATGTAGATACAGGAGAATTGTTAAATATTTCAAATGGGGAATTAGTAACTACACAAATTGTATCAATAGTAAAAGGTGTTAAAGGCAGAGCGGGAGAGATAAGAGGAATAATAGATAATGGGATAAAGATTGGAGAAATTGAGAGTAATACGAATATAGGTATATATGGAAAAGCAACTAATATTGATTTTATTAATTCAATTAAACAAGATGAAGTGGAAGTAGCAAGGAGAAATGAAATACAAACTGGAGAAGCCACAATAATATGTCAACTTGAAAATAATAGAGTAGAAAAATACAAAATTAACATAAAAAAAATATACAAAAATTCACAAGATAATAAAAGTATGCTTATTGAAATAACTGATGAAAATCTTATTGCAAAAACAGGAGGAATAATACCAGGAATGAGTGGAACACCAATTATACAAAATAATAAATTTATAGGAGCTATAACTAATGTACTTTTAAATTCACCTAAAGAGGGATATGCTATATTTGCTGATATGATGATGAAGTAAAATATATTAAATTTAAATAAGTTTGATATATAATAAAAAATAGTATGAAATTTTTTTACTAAATCTATATTGATTATATGTTTAAGATTGTATATAATTATTGTAATAAATAAAAAACATTAGATAAAGAGAAAAGGAATTAAACAATTATGAAAAATATAAAAAAACACTATATAAAAAATATTTACAAAGAAAATGGATTTAGTTTAATAACAGCTATATTATTAGTTATAATTATATTAATTTGTTTTATTATTTATGTAGCATTTAATAATGGTAATAATATAAATATAGATTATGAAAATTATTTTGAAGAAGAATTATCTAGTACAGATAATATTGCTTTAAGATACTATTATAATCAATTAAATAAGCCTGAGCAAATAATGTATACAACAATGTTAGAAAATATAGATTGCCTAAAAAATGGGACAGATCCTATAAAATTTCCTTCTAGTATAAGTGATAGTATAATAGAAATTGGTGGAAATGTTGATGATAATTATTTTCAATCAGCTTGGGATGCTTTGTCATTAGATAATTTGAATTTATTTTACATTGATACAAGTAATTTATCTATATCTACAAGAACTTCACAGTTTTTAAGTTACAAATCATATGGGTTTACATTATACCCACAAACAGGAAAAACATATTATAATTCATTTTTTACAAATAGAGTACAGATAGATGAAGCATTAGAAGAACTTGAAAATATAGCAGATGATATAATAAAGAATGCTAAAGGTTCAAGATATAATAAAATATTATATGTTCATGATTGGATAGTAGATAATATAGATTATGACATAAATGATACTGATAATAATGATAATATTTATGGAGCTTTTATAAATAAAAAAGCAATTTGTGAAGGATATGCAGAAAGTTTTAAATATTTACTAGATAAAATGAATATACCTTGCGTACTTGTATATGGAAATGGTATAGAAGATAATGGTAATCAAGAGGCACATGCTTGGAACTATGTATTAATGGAAGATGGAAAGTGGTATGCTGTAGATACTACTTGGGATGATCCAATATATGAAGGTGGAGGAATTGTAATTAATCAAAATAAATATAGATACCAATACTTTTTAAAGGGAGCAGAAACATTTAATCAAAAACATATAAATGATGGAGATGTATCAGGCACAGGACAAAATTTTGAATATCCTGAACTTTCAATAAATGATTATAAATAATGTAAAATGACCAAAATCGCCCAAGGGGACGCCTCTTTTTGGGTGATTTTGCTTTATTAAAGAAAATAATAAATATATAAAAAATTCACCCAAAAAGGGGCGTCCCCCTTGGGCGAAAGTTATTTTTTATCAACTAGTTTTGGTCCAATTTGTGTAACTGTACCAGCACCTTGAGTTAGAACTATATCATCAGGTTTTGCATTCCTTTTTACAAAATCTACTATATCATCAAAATTAGGTATATAATATGCAGTTCTTCCCATTGAATCTATTTTTTCTACAATATCTTTAGAAGAAACACCGTAAGTATTACTTTCTCTAGCAGCATAAATATCTGTAACTATAATATTATCAAAATTTAATAAAACTTTTGCAAAATCATCTAATAAATTTTTGGTTCTACTATATGTATGAGGTTGAAATATAATCCACGAATGATTATATTGTTTTTTCTTTAAAGCATCTGCTGTTGCTTGAATTTCAGTTGGGTGATGTCCATAATCATCAAAAACTCTGACATTATTAAATTCGCCGATGTATTCGAACCTTCTATGTGCACCTTTATATTTTAAAAGTGCATTTTTTATATCATTTTTATCTATACCAAATTCATTGCATAAAGCTATACAAGATAGGGCATTAAGAACATTATGCTTTCCAGGAATAGATAATTTCATTGTTTTATAAAATGTATTATTATAATATACATCAAATGATGGAAAGCCGTTTTTATCAAAAGAAATATTTTTCGCAACAAAGTTAGCATTTGATGAATTAATACCAAATGTTAAACTTTTGGCCTTTGTATATTGAGATAAGTGTGCACAATTTTTGTCATCAGCATTATAAACAAGTATACCATCATCTGGAAGTAATTTTACATACTTAACAAAGGCAGCTTTTATATTATCTAAAGTGCCATAGTAATCTAAATGGTCATTATCTATATTTAATATAATTTCAGCTTTAGGGTAAAATTTTAAAAAGCTTTCTACATATTCACAAGCCTCTAAAATAAAGAAATCACTATTTCCAATTTTATAGTTTCCACCAATATCATCTAATGAGGCACCGATTTGTATAGTAGGATCTTTGTGAGCCTCTAAAAAACACATTGAAACCATAGAAGTAGTAGTAGATTTACCATGCGTACCTGATACACAAATTGTATTTCTAAAGCATTTTGTAATTTCACCTAAAAAGTCAGCTCTTTCAACAACTGGAATACCAAGTTCATGAGCTTTAACAAGTTCAACATCCGTTGGCTTAATTGCTGCTGAATAAACAACTAAGTCTGCTTTAGATAAAACATCTATATTATGTCCTATTGTAACAGAAATACCATTGCTTATTAACTTGTCTGTAACATCAGAAGAATTAAGATCTGAACCTGATACATGAAATCCCCAATTTTTAAGAATTTCAGCTATACCACTCATGCTAACTCCACCAATGCCTATCATATAAATATTTTTATATCTTTTTAATTCTTGCAAGTTTGCCAAAAAAATTCACGCTCCTTAATATATTATATAATTTGCCTAACTATTATATTACAGAATAGCAAAAAAAACAATATTAATGGTTACATAAAATGGAAAAATTTTTTGTAAAAATAAGAAGGAAAAAGAAGATTATTAGCGAATATATAAAGTAGTATGAAAGATAGAAGTATCTTTCATAAAATTCATAACTTTGGAAGGAGAACACATATTATGGAAATAACAGACGTAAGATTAAGAAAAGTAAATTCAGAGAACAGATTAAAAGCTGTTGCATCTGTAACATTTGATAACGAATTCGTAGTACATGAAATCAAAGTTATCAAAAATCCTGAAGGAGTATTATTTATTGCTATGCCTAGCAAAAAGATTAAGAGCACTGGAGAACATAAGGATATAGCACATCCTATAAATCCTGCTACTAGAGAAAAAATCCAAAAAGCTATATTAGAAGTATACAATAATACCCCTGAACCTGAAGCAAAGGAAGATGCTCCAAGTTCAGAAGAATAATAAATAATCAACCAGTAAGTAGTTTTAATGATTTATTAAGCTAAAGTTAGTAAACCAATAAGAATTTATCTTATTGGTTGATTTTTTATGTAAAGTATGATATAATATATAAGCTATATTGCAGAAAGGAGGGATAAGGTATGTCTGCATACCTTAACCAGTTCAAACGTCGGATTGCTTTGGAGAAGGGATTAGCCCATAAGGATAATCAAGTTGATCCTTATGGAACGAAAGCTTTGCTGAAGCAATGGGGGCTTACCCAAAACCAGCCTTGGAACATTTACTATCGCAATCGCAATGAGTATGATTCCATCTGGCTTATTTCCGTGATCGATGACCCGGAAATTGGTGAGCTCATTCGTGATAAAATGAATGCCATCGTTTCTACTGAACTTCAGTTCAAACCTGATCTGAATGTATGGGACATGGAGGGCATCAAGACTTTGGGAAATCCTGAAGATTTCCTGGAGAGTAAAAACTGGATTGTCACTTTCGAAAAAAGCAAAGAATCGGCCTATATGATGAGGATTTACAAAAAATCATAATGGCCAAAAAGGAGAAAGGAGAAACACGCATGGGTTTCTCCTTTCTCCTTTTTATATATTTTTATCTATCACCAGAATCTTTATCTTCTGTATATGAATATTGAGAATTTTCTACTTCATCATAATTAATCAATTCAGTATTTTTTTCTCTTTGTTCAATTACTAAATTTCTTCCTCCAAAAAGTCCTTTTTCAATGCTAAACTCAGAAGAATAAAAATCATTTATATCAGAAATGCCATCTTTTAAAAGATTTAATGTATCAGAAACATTTAATGAAGTATCATTTGAAAAATATAAATTCTTTATTTTTAATTGTGTTGAAATGTAATCACTAAGCTTAGAATTACTTGGAAGAGCTGTGCCATTAGGATTTTTCATTTCGTCTGGACGATAAGCTATATAACAAGGTGTCATATAGTCTTCATAATCTGAAACCATGTATACTAAATCTTCTGCTTCTATAGTTTTTGGATATTCATCATTTTCTTGACTATATTTATTATAAGCTTCTGCCATTTTTGAAAAAGCAACATCTCTTCCTTCTTGATAGCAAGAACCTAATAAATTTCTAACTTCTTCTTGTGTTACAGAGTCAGGACTTTCTTTAAACTTTTGTAAAAGATTATTTAAATCAGCATTTAATAATATTACTGAATCATCTTTTTGTTGATAAATGTCTATTCCTCTTAAATTACTTTCTCTATTAGATATTTCAGCTAAATTTTCTTGAGATTCTTTTAAGGCATTATCTCTAGATAAATCCATCCCTAAAGTAACAGCTCTAATACCTCCTGTTATGATACCAGCAGCTAAAAGCAAAGAAAGTGCTTTAGGCAATTTATTATTCTTTCTACCACTTAGATGTTTATTTGATTTATACTTTGGTGGAAGATCTGGTTTGTGTGGGTAATGAGGTTTAGCATTATTAGCTATTCTATGTGGAGTAGCTTTTTTTCTGTAATCTTCTGGCTTTACAGGAGGCTGATTATATCTAGGAGCTCCTTTTGGAAATGTTCCTTCTCTAGTTGGTAAAGTAGGAGTATTTCTTTTAGTATACTGTAAATCATAATGTCTTTTTAATAATTCTTCATTTTTTCCATAGTAATCAGCATCTGATTCTATAGTAAATTCTTGAGTTTTGTCTAAATCATTATCTTCTATCATAATAATAAATCCTTTGTAATAAATTTGAATTTTAAGGAAAACTCATAAACCATAAAAGTATTATTTGATTTAAATTATAACATTAATATTTTTTATTTACAAGTATGCAATTAAAATGATATAATTCTTGTGATTTTATGAATAAAGTTTTATAGATAAATATATTTAAATATTAAATATTAATTTAAATATCTTAAGCTTAGCATAAAAAGAAGAGAACAAAAATAAATATTAAATAAAAAGGGAGGAAAAAATGTTAAACATTATTTATTCAATAATTTATGGAGTAATTGAAGGAATTACAGAATGGTTACCAATAAGCAGTACAGGACACTTAATATTAGCGGAGAACTTTTTGAAATTTGAAGGTTTATCAGAAGGCTTTTTTGATATGTTTGATGTAGTAATACAATTAGGAGCAATTCTTGCAGTTGTAGTATTATATTTTAAAAGTATATGGCCTTTAAAATTTAAAAAAAATAAACATAGTGGCTCTAAAAATGTAGTATGGGATAAAAATATACTTATTTTATGGGCTAAAATATTAGTAGCTTGCATACCAGCTGCAATTGTTGGAATTTTATTTGACGATATCTTAAATAAATATCTATATAATTCTTGGGTAGTAGCAACAATGCTTATTTTAGTCGGTATAGCATTTATATTAATAGAAAATAAAAAGAAAGATATGAAGCCAAGAGTCGAAAGCATTACAGATTTAACATATAAAGATGCAATAATAATAGGATTATTTCAATTAATTGCAGCAATATTTCCAGGTACATCACGTTCAGGTGCAACAATAATAGGAGCTCTTTTAATAGGAATATCAAGAACAGTAGCAGCGGAATATACATTCTTCTTAGCAATACCAGTAATGTTTGGAGCAAGTTTATTAAAAGTATTAAAATTTGGTTTAAACTTTACAGGAATGGAACTTACTGTATTATTAATTGGTATGTTTGTAGCATTTTTAGTATCTATATTTGTAATAAAATTCTTAATGAATTACATAAAAAAGCACGACTTCAAAGCATTTGGATGGTATAGAATTATACTTGGAATAATAGTAATTATTTTACTTGGTATTATATAAAATTATCTTATGTATCTAATAAATTATTTATGATTATAGCCAAAGAATAAAATAAACTACACTAATGAAGTAAGAATAAATTAGGAGCATAAGATATGGGGTTAGCAGAAATTTTATTAATGAGTGTAGGTTTAGGAATGGATGCTTTTGCAGTTGCAATATGCAAAGGGCTATCTATGATAAAAATGAAATGGAAAAATGCAATAGTAATAGCATTTTATTTTGGTATATTTCAAGCATTAATGCCATTTATAGGGTATATATTAGGAAGCACTTTAAGTGATACAATTACTAAAATAGATAATTATATTGCATTTTTTTTAATTAGTGCAATAGGAATAAATATGTTAATAGAGGCTTTTAAAAGCGAAGAAGAAGATATAAATGATGATATTGGTGTAAGAACAATGTTAATCTTAGCTATTGCAACAAGCTTAGATGCTTTGGCAGTAGGGGTAACTTTTGCATTTTTAAAAATAAGCATTGTAAAACCTATAATTTACATTGGAATTATAACTTTTATATTATCTTTATTTGGAGTAAAAATAGGAAACATATTTGGCAAAAAGTATAAAAAACATTCACAAATTGCAGGTGGAGTTATATTAATATTAATTGCTATAAAAATTCTTTTTGAAATTTAATTTAATAAGTTAATAAAATTATTAATCATAAATTGTTTACATAAAAAATATAACTAAAATATAAGTAAAATACTTGAATTAAAATAACCCTTATTATATATTATAAAAAGTATAAGATAAAAGATTTAAAGTTTAAAAAGATAAAAAGGAAAAATAAATGAGCGAACATATAAAAAGGATAAAAAAAGTTTTAAAAAACAAAATGAATATCATTTTAAGTATAGTAATAGTAATTTTATCTATTACTATGCTTTTTTACGAAACAAAAAAAGAAGGATTTAATGAAGATGAAATGTTTTCATATGGATCTTCTAATTACAAATATGATAACTTATATCAACCATATGGAGAAGCGGATGCCATAAATAAAGTAATTTATAAATATATTTTACAGGGTAATTGGCTAGCAAATATTGTGTATTGTTTAACTAATTCAAATACTTTTTATTATCTAGTTTATACAGAAACTAATACAGAACCTATATGGAAAACAAATGAAGAAGCTATAGAATATTTAACAATACAAGAAGAAGATATATTTGACTTCTTTCCAGTAATACTAAATCAATCAAGAGATGTTCACCCTCCATTATTTTACATATTAGTACATATTGTATCATCATTTTTTTTAGGACATTTTTCTAAATATATAATTTTTATAATAAATATATTATTTTATATTTTAACTTGTATTTATATTTTAAAAATTTTTAAATTATATAAAAAAGAAAAAGAAGGCTTAATTGCTATAATACTATATGGACTAAGCATGGGCGCAATTTCAACAGTAATGTTCCAAAGAATGTATATGATGATGACTTTTTTTGTCTTATTATATACATATATCGCTTTGAAAATAACAAGAAAAGGAATTACAAAAAAAGAAATTACATATTTAAGCATAGCTACAATTCTAGGATTTTTAACACAATATTATTTTTGCATATTTGCAGGTATTATTTTTATAATATTACTTATACATCTAAAAGGAAAAAGAAAAACTTGGATTTGGGAGAATATAAAACTTGCAATATTAGGAATTGCCATATTTCCTGCAAGTATATATCATATTTTCTTTTCTTATAGAGGTCTTACAAATCTTCAAGAAAATTATTTTGAAAGACTTATTTTCTATGTTGAAGAAATGTTTAAAGAATTTAGCTTAAATAGAATAATAGGATATATATTATTAGGAATATTTATGATTTTGGCATTTATATTTTTTATAAAAAATATAAAAAATAAAAGAATATCGGAATATTCTATAATAGCCTTTCCAGTTATAATATATTATTTAATAATTTCAAAAACTGCACCATATTTAGAACAAAGATACATATTACCAACACTGCCATTAATAGTAATTGGAGTTGTACTAATGTCTTCATATTATATAAGCAAACTTAGTAAAAAGCATATAAGATTAGTATTTAGCATTTTAGCAATATTAGTGGCTTTTAGTATTCAAACTTATGGAATTATAAAAAATGAGCCAGATTATTTATATAAAGGATATAATGAGTATATCAATTTAGCAAAAAAATATGAGGATTATCAATTTGTATATGTAGGAATAAATAATTATAATCATATAAAAAATATGCTTGAATTTACTATATACAAAGAATCTTTAATATTAAATGAAAATCAAATAGAAATTTTAAAAGAAAGGAATATAGAGGATAAATTCATATTAGGAATAAAACTTTATTTAGATACTGATAAAGTTTTAAATGAAGTTTTAAAATATACTAATTCTAATAATTATGAACTTGTTTTAGAAGGAAGAGCCATTGGATTTGAAGCAAATTATTATTTAATAACTAAATAAAAAATATTATATATTTATATTACGAACTGTATACATTTTTATTACAGCAATTGACAAAAATCGACTTTAATATTACAATAATATTAGGGTGAAGATTATGGTAAGAAAGTCAAAAATGTGGATATATATATTAGTATCAATAATAGCCATAGCATTAGTTATAGCTATTATTTTTGGTATATATATAACAAAAAATATTTCCTATGCATCAGAATCACAAAATAAAACTGTTGCAGTAGAAATACCAATAGCGCCACAAGATAAAAGTAAGAAAATAAATATAGAAGAAATAGTAGCAAATAATACAAAAGTTCAAAAACTTGAGGTACTAGAAGAGCAAGAAATAGATGTGGAATTTACTACTCAATATATTGAAAATAGTTCTCTTGCAAAAGGAAAAATTCAAGTTCTTCAAGAAGGTATAGATGGAAAGCAAAATGCAGTATTAAAAAATATTTATGAAGGTGATAAACTAATATCTTCAACTCAAGTTTCTTCAAGAATAACAAAAGCATCGATAGATAAAATAGTACAAGTAGGAACTGCTGCCTTTTCAAACAATTATGTTCCAGTAGTAGGAGACGAACTTAAAGCAACATCAATAACTCTTGCAATCAGATTAAATCCAGATGAAAATTCAGAAAAAGTAGTTACAATAAACAAGGGCGATAAAGTAATATTAAAAGCAAAACAAGGTGATTGGTACTATGTGTCATATGATAACTATTTGGGCTGGGCAAAATCAGATAGCTTAGAATATGTAGCCCCAAATGGCACAGGTGACGGAGACGAAAACAATATTCAATATACAAAGGAACAATTGACTCAAGACCTAGGATTTAGCATGCTTTTAAATAAGCCAAGTGGACTTACTCTAGACCAGTTTAAACAAATCTTAGAAAATGACTCAAATGATAAAAATAATGTATTTAAAGATAATGCACAATATTTCTATTATGTAGAACAACAGTATAATATAAATGGAATATTTGTTGCAGCAGTAGCAATACACGAAAGTGGATGGGGAACATCAGCTATATCTAAAAATAAAAAGAACTTATTTGGATATGGAGCATATGATAGGGACCCATCAGGAAGTGCATATACATTCCAATCATATGCAGAAGGAATAGACCTAGTATCTAGAGTATTTGTAAAATATTACTTAAATCCACCAGGAACACCTATATATGGAGGTGAAACTGCGACAGGTACATATTTCGAAGGAGCAACTTTAACTGCGGTAAATACAAGATATGCAAGTGATAAAAACTGGGCAAATGCAGTATTTAAATGGATGACTTATTTATATAATAAATTGTAATAAATAATTGTAAGTTTTAAATAAAAATGCAATTATTTATTACAAAATTTGCTTGCTATTTTAATAATATTAGTGTATTATTAATATATGTAAAAAAGTAGAAAACATTGGATGAATTAAATAGTTAATTATAAAAATAAAAAGTAAGAAGGAAGGGAGCAAATTCATGAGAAAAATACTTATAGTTTTTGCAATCATAATAAGCATAATGTGTATAAATTGTGTATATGCTGCAAATACTAACAATAGTGGAGAAATAATTTCAGAAGAAACAAAAAGCCAATTAGTAGAAATAAAAGATAAAGAACTAAAATCTATAGAAGACTATAATGAGGCTTATGGTAGTAGTACATATGGAATAGTTGCATACATACTAGATAAAGTTAGAGTTTATAGTATTCCAGTAGCATTTTTAGGAATTGCAATAGCAGCTATATACCAATATGTTATAGGTATTAGAAAACTAGATGTAAGAGATAAAGGCTTTGGAGCGATGATTGGCATAGTAACTATGCTTATTATATGCCAAGTATTGCCACTTATTTTTGCTATAGTAGTAAAAGGTTGGAGGGGTTAACAAATGAAAGTTTTATTTGCAGTAAGTAATGATAATGTATCATCATCTATAATCAAGAAATATCAAGAAAAATTTAAAGAGATTATAACAAGTAAAAATGTGTATTACTTTAATGCAATAATAAAAGAATTACAAAAAGATAAAACATATGATGCAGTTGTTATTGGCGAAGATTTAGAGCCAATATCTAATAATAATTATGATACAATTGATAAATTTATATTTGATAAATTAGATAATATAAGTGATGAAGCATATAAGGCTACAGGTGAAGATATTCCTATCATTTTAATTTGTTCAGACAGAAGAACAAAATCTGATGAACTATTAATTAAATTATTTGGAATTGGAATTTATAATGCTTTATTAGGTAATGACAGAAACATAGATATGGTTTGTAATTTGATAAATAAGCCTAGAAGTAAAAAAGAAGCAAAAGCTTATTACAGAGTTGATTCAGAAGATGTTAATTATAAGCCTGAAAATGAATCTGAGGTTAGTGAAACTGAAATAAAAAACATATTAAATCATTATAAAAAAATAGGTAATAATGAGAAAAAATGTGTAGAAAGTTTCGATAGTATTGCAAGTCAATACAATGATACTCAATTAAGAATAATAATAAAATTTTTACCTAATAGTGTTAAAGCAATACTTGAAAAAAAATCAGTAAGATATCAAAAACTTGTTACTGGTGGAACTGTTTTAACAAATGGTAAATATACACCATACAGTCCAATGCAAAACGGAGTAAAAAAGCAGGATACTGAATTCTTAACTAAAGATATTGAAAAGCCAAACTTAACAAAGCCTGTAATTATTCCATCAACTATGAATATAAATGTACCAAATATGAAAGCAGCAACAAATGTATCTCAAAATGCACCACAAAATAATATTGTTAATCAAGTACAAAATTCAGTTGAAGAACAACAAGAACCAGTTCAAGTAAAAAGAAGAGGAAGACCAAGAAAAATAAATGTAGGGTCAAATTCTAATGAAAATAATATAGTTGAAACCAATCCAATATTTAATCAAGATCAAATTAGCTTGCAAGAAAGTCTAGCTAATGCTAATAACCAAACAATGGCAAATATAAATCAATTACAAGAAAATAATACAAATATGCAAGCACCAGAAGTAGTACCAGTTAAAAGAGGTAGAGGTAGACCTAAAAAGGCAAGTAATGTTGGTGAAGATTTAGAAAAAAATAATACAGCTTTATTGAAAAATAATAATACAGCATTAGCAAATCAAAATTCTTTAAATTTATTTGAACTAGCAAATGACCAAAGCAATATTCAAGATGCTAATATAACTACAGGTCTAAATCAAAATAATAATTTAATAGATAGCAATATGGATATTAATAATGCTCAAAATAATATTGACTCTAGCGTAAGCGATAGCATAAATTTATTTGATATGGCAGATGACAATACTCAATATGCCCAAAATTCAAATCCATATGATGCGGTAAATAATAATATAAATCCTTATGATATTGCAAGTTCATTTAATGACAATTCTTATAATACAAATATTAATCATAATCAATATGATTCAAATCCATATGATTTAAGTAATAATAATTTTGATAATATAGGAACAACACAAGAAATATCGAGAATTGGTAAGGAAAATAATATAGTTCCAAGTAATTTTGTAGCTCAAAATAAAATAGTAGCTTTTGTTGGGACCAGTAAAAATGGTACTTCATTTATAGTAAACAACCTTGCTGAATTATTAGCTCAAAAAGGCATAAAAACAGCAATATTAGATTTGACAAAAAATAAAAACTCATATTATATGTTTACAGATAATGATCAAAGATTAATGCAAATAGCAACACAAAGCATAAAAAATCTTGAAAGAGGTATTGCACAAGGTGTAGAAGTTAATAAAAATCTAACTGTCTATACTGCATTACCTGACGAATTAGAAGAACCAGAAAATTTTGAAGCTATATTGCAGACATTAGATAATAATTATTCTGCAATATTAATGGATTGTGATTTTGAAACTAATATTAATTACTTTATAAAGTCAACAGAAATATATTTAGTTCAATCCATGGATGCACTTACAATACAGCCATTAACTCAATTTTTAAGTGAATTAAAATTAAAAAATGCTTTGGATGAAACAAAATTAAGAGTAATTATAAATAAAGAAATGAAGATGAAAATATTAAATGACAAAATGATTTTAGGTGGTATGGCTAAATATAATGAACCATCAATGACTCTTCAAAGGGATTTATTTAATCCAGCAACTATTAGATATGTTACAATACCTTTTGAAATGCAAACATATGCAAGATACTTAGAAGCAATAGCACTTTGTCAAATTTCTCTAAGTGGATATTCGGAGGCATTTTTATCAAGCCTAGAAAAATTAGCTAATATGGTTTATCCATTAGTATCTGGAGGCAATTATACAAATTATTCTCCAAATTACAAAAAAGCTGAAAAAAGAGGATTCTTTAAGGGAAGAAATAAAAATCAACCACCAACACAATTTTCTTCAGGAGTTAATGACACATTAAATAAAATGAGAACGAACTATTAATTTAAAAAATAATAGTTGCAACAAATGTCATCAATATGATATTCTAAAATGCAACAAAAGAATAAGTTAAAGAGGTGATATAGGTGATAATAGCTGTAATAGCAATATTAGTTATTATTGTTTTAACATTAATTATATACAACTATTCAGTACACAAAAAAATAGAGACATATAGTAATTTAAATCAAAGAATAACTAGTTTAAATGTTTTACAAGAATTTATGAAAACACTTGGTGAAACATCAAGCATACAGGAAAAACTTGAAAATATAAATGACATTTTAATAAGTAAATATTCAATTAAGTATTCAACAATAGTAGTTTTTGATGGTGCTGAATATGTTGTAAAAGCCTCTAATGTTGATAAAAAACACTGGGATGCATTAAAAAATTTGCAGAATGATCCAGTGTTTGGAGATAGTATAAAAACAGCAACACCTAAATATGTTACAGTAGAAAATGAAAATGAAAAATTACCATATCAAAAAATGGAATTTGGTAGAGCAAAATGTGCAATGTTTTTCCCTTTATATGTAGACAATGTATATATTGGATATTGGATAATAGAAGGAAGTCAACCACACGAGTTTGACCATATAGATACAACAATATTAGAAGTAGTTAGAAACAATATTGTAACTATTTTAAAAACAGTTGAAAATCAAGCAACTATTGAAAATATAGTGCGTGATGATTTATATTCAGGATTAAAATCTGCTGAATATTTATATGGTGAAGGCAAAAAAATAATAGATAAATATACAACATCAGCTATATGTCTTTTCAAAATAGTTAATCTTCCGGATATAAATACACAAATAAGTAGAAAAACTGGAGATGTTACTATTACAGAAGTATCTAATTTTGTAAAAAAGAATTTAGCTCAGGAATATGTATTTGTAAGATATATGGGACCTAAATTTGCAATTGTTTTTTCAGGTGCAGATAAAGATGGAGTATATAATTTTATGACTGATTTAAAAAGCAAAATAGAAACTTTAGATATTATGGCTCAACCTGATTATATCCATAGTGATGAAGAAGATGTAATTGTCAGTCCAAAAATAAGAGTAGTGATATCTACATATTATAAGGGAACAGCTTTAGATGGAGCTTTCAAAAAATTAGAAGAGTACATAGATTCATCAAATGAAAATACAGTGCAAGAGATATAAAATATAAAAATACACATTTGCAAGGAGGAAAAAACTAATATGAATATGGATGAAACAATGAGATTTGACGTAGAAAAAGAGCAAAATGCAAGAACTAAAGAAATATTAAAAGAAGTTTATGATGCTTTAGAAGAAAAAGGATATAATCCAATTAATCAAATCGTTGGTTATATTTTATCTGGAGATCCAACATATATTACAAGTCATAAAGGTGCTAGAAATCTTATTAGACAAGTAGAAAGAGATGAACTTCTTGAAAAAATGGTTAAAGAATATATAGATAAATAATAAAAAACATCTTATTCAGTAATGAATAAGATGTTTAAAATATGTTTATAAATAAATAATAAAATTATGATAAGGAAAATATATGAGTAGAATTTTAGGAATTGATTATGGATTAACTAGAACAGGAATTGCAATTACAGATGAATTAGGTATAACAGCACAAGGATTAGAAACAATAACATCTAATGGAAATGATAAGATTATCTTAAAAAGATTAGCAGAGATTGTAGAAAAGTATAATATAGAAACATTTGTAATAGGTAATCCACTTAATATGGATGGAACTAAAAGTCAAAGGTCTATTGAAACAGATGGATTTATACATAAATTAAAATCTAGATTTAATAAAATAAATATTGTATCAGTAGATGAAAGACTTACTACAGTTGAAGCACATAAAACAATGAATGTTTTAAATATTAATAATAAAAAGAAAAAACAAATAGTAGATACAATTGCAGCTGTATACATTTTGGAAAGCTATATTAATAGAAAGTAATATTTTTAATAGAGTCTAATTAATTGACATAAAAAGCTTGATTTTATGCTTAAAATGTTGTAAAATAAAGTATATGTTTATGAATAAATTATATTTAAGGGGGAATAATAATGGCAACAGTATATTCAGCAGGAGATTTTAGAAATGGAACAACATTCGAAATGGATGGAAATGTTTATAGAGTAGTAGAATTTCAACACGTAAAACCAGGAAAGGGTTCAGCATTTGTTAGAACAAAAATTAAGAATGTTATAACTGGTAGTGTTTTAGAAAAAACATTTAACCCATCAGAAAAATTTCCAGCAGCAGAAATTGAAAAGAAAGAAATGCAATATTTATATGAAGATGGTGGATTATATTACTTTATGGACAATGAAACATATGAACAAATTCCTTTAAACAAGGAACAATTAGGTGATAGCTTAAAATTTTTAAAAGAAAATATGAATGTAAAAGTATTATCATATAAAGGAAAAGTATTTTCAATAGAACCACCTATATTTGTTGAGTTAGAAGTTAAATATACAGAACCAGGCTTCTCAGGAAATACTGCAACAACATCAGGAAAACCTGCAACTCTAGAAAACGGATATGAACTAACAGTTCCAATGTTTGTTAATATTGGAGATATGATTAGAGTTGACACAAGAACTGGTGAATATATGGAAAGAATTTAGTTCTATAAAATTAAAACTTATTGTAATAATTTTTGAAAGGAGATTCTATGGTAGATCCTAAAAGTACATTTTCAAAAATATTATCTGATTTAGAAAGAGAAATAAAAGATAAACATGATTTGGAAATTGCAAAAAATAAGTTACTTGAAGCAAGTATGATGTTTATAGATATTACTAATAGAGTAGCTCAAAGCAATAGTCAATATGATATTTTATCTAATAAAATAGATGCAATGCAAAAATCTTTAAGAAAGATAGAAGAAGATATATACATTGATGAAAATGAGGATAATGAAGAATCAGAATATAATTTGGGAGACCAAATGCATGATAACGATATTAATGAAGATGAATTCGAATTTGAAATAAAATGCCCATATTGTAATTATGAATTTGTTGTAGGTCAAGATGCGGATTTAAAGGAAGAAATAGAATGTCCAAAATGTCATAAAGAAATAGAACTTGATTGGGATGATTATTGCGATGGTGAATGTGAACACTGCAAAAGTATTTGCTATGATGGAGATTTAGAAAAGGATCTAAATAATGAACAAAATAAATCTTTAGAAGATATAAAAAATCTTTCGGAAGAATTACTATCTAATTCAATTAAAGAAGATGAAGAAAAATATAATGCAAATGAGAATATATCTAATAATAATTCTCAAAACAAAGATAGTAATGCAAAAAATAATAATTCTAATTTAAATCATAAAAAGATAGATGAACCAAATAGCATTAATCAAAATGGTTCAAATAATCAAGTAAACGAAAATGAAGATGATATGTAGAATAAAAACATATTATTAGTAAAAAGCTAATAGTATGTTTTTTATTTTGCTAAAAGAAATCTAAAGGATTAACTGCTTTATCATTTACTTTTATTGTTAAATGTAAATGAGAGCCAGTAGTAGCTCCGGTTGGTTGGGTTACCATTACTATCTTTGTATGGGTTATTAGTTATTCCATAAACATTTTTAGGACCAACATATGCAATAAGCTCACCTTTTCTAACATAGTCATTCCTTTTTACAATATAATTAGGAGATAAATGGCAATATGAAACAGAGGTGTTAGGGTACTTATCTAATTTTAAAACAATAGTATATCCACCACCAGCTCCCCAACTAGCAAAAGTAATAGTTCCACTTTCTACTGCATAAAGATTAGAACCATTTGATGCAGGAATATCTATTCCAGAATGATAACTAGAAGCACCACTTGTTGGAGACTTTCTTTTTCCAAAGTAAGAAGAAATATATGTATATCCAGGAAGTGGCCAAAAAAAGCCATCACCAGATAAAAGAATTTGCTCATAGTATTCATCAGTATATACATAGTAATTAGAATAAATAATTGGAATAAATAAAGAACAAATAATGAATATAAAAATTATTAAAAAAAAGAAACACTTATAAAAGTATTTAATCATAAAATCCTTTCTAAGTGCTTCCCCAAAAAAAGAAAAAAACAAATGAAATTTAGCTTTTGTAAAAAAGCTTGTGGCAGGGGTAGAAGGATTCGAACCCTCACGCACGGTTTTGGAGACCGGAATGCTACCATTAACATCATACCCCTATGATTTGTAACAAGTATTATAATAACACAAAAATTAGATTTAATCAAGTAAATTTTAAAAACAAATTATATATTTTCATAATGAGACCATAGACTGATTATTTTTACTATTTTTTCTACGTCATAAACTTGATAAACTAATCTATGTTTAATGTTTATTCTTCTAGAATATGCTCCCTGCAAGTCACCAACTAACTTTTCATAAGGTGGTGGATTTTGAAAAGGATTTTCTCTTAAAATATCAATTAAAGATTTAGCCTTTTTAGCTAAACCTTCATTTTTCAATTTTGAAATATCTTTAACAGCTTGTTTTATATATACGATTTTATACATTACCATTTAACCTCATTTTCATCTATGCAATCTTTTAAATCTTCTTTTAAACCTTTAGTAATCTTATCTTTTAATCCAGGAACAGAAGAAATATATAATGTTTCAATTAAATTGTTATAATCTTCTTCTGAAATTACAATAGCATTTCCATTTTTGGTTGAGATATTTAACGGTTCATTGTATTTTATTGTTTGTTCTAATAATTCATATATATCTTTCCTAAAGTTAGTAATATTAACATTAGTCATAATCATACCCTCCGCTAAAAATATTATAGCATACGTTTTTACGTACGTCAAGTATATTATATTCATTTTTTTTATAATAATTCATTAAATATAAATTTTTTAATAAAATTTATTAAAATCAAGCTTTATTAAATTCTTTACAAACCAATGTTCGTGTGTTAAAATAAAGTCAAATTTATTAAAAAAAGAGATTTTAAACTTAAATAATAAATAATAATTAGAAAGTACGAGGAAAACAATGGTTGATTTAAAACAAGATGTAAAATATGTTAAAGGAGTAGGACCAAATAAAGTTAAATTACTAAATAAATTAAATATATTTACTCTTAAAGACTTAATTACATATTATCCTAGAGATTATGAAGATAGAAGTATAATAACAAAATTAAATGAAGTAAAAGATGGAGAAAAATATACAATTGAAGCTATAGCTTTAACAGAAGTAAATGTAAGATATATAAATAGATATAGAAACTTAGAAAAATTACTAGTAAAAGACGGAACAGATAATTGCGTAATTACTTGGTTTAATCAACCTTATGTAAAAGATAAAATAAAAAAAGGTGAAAAATATAGATTTTATGGAAAAGTAAGTATAAAAAATGGAATAATTGAAATAAATAGTCCTACATTTGATAGCATAGAAAATACAAAAAATACTGGTAAAATAATTCCAATATATCCATTAACTAATTCACTTTCACAAAATGGCATAAGACAAATTATAGAAAATGGAATAAAACTTATAGATAATAAATTACCTGAAGTTTTACCTAATTATTTATTAAAAGAATATAATTTAATAGGTATAAATGAAGCTACAAAAGAAATACATTTTCCAAAAGATTTTACAGATTTTAATAAAGCAAGAAAAAGACTAGTGTTTGATGAACTTTTATCAATGCAATTAGGCTTGCTTTCATTAAAATATGAAAATGATGAAGAGGTAAAAGGAATAAAATATGATGAAACTGTTCAAATGTCAGATGTAATAAACGATTTGCCTTTTAAATTAACTAACGCACAATTAAGAGTATTAGAAGATATAAATAAAGATATGGAAAATGAAAAGCCTATGAATAGACTTCTTCAAGGAGATGTTGGTTCAGGAAAAACTGTAGTATCCATGGTAGCAGCATATAAAGCAGTAAAAAGTGGCTATCAAGTAGCAGTTTTAGCTCCAACAATGATATTAGCAAAACAACATGTACAAAATTATAAAAAAACCTTAGAAAAGTATGGAATAGTTTGCGCGGAACTAGTTGGAGGTATGACTGCAAAAAGAAAAAGAGAAGTATTAGAAAAAGTAGAAAACGGAGAGGTAGATATTTTAATAGGAACTCATGCACTTTTAGAAGAAAATGTAATATTTAAAAAATTAGGTTTAGTTGTAACTGATGAACAACATAGATTTGGAGTAAAGCAAAGGGCAAAGATTGTAGCAAAAGGAAATAATCCTGATGTATTAGTAATGACAGCAACTCCAATTCCAAGAACACTTGCTTTAATATTATATGGAGACCTAGATATTTCAATAATAGATGAACTTCCACCTAATAGAAAAAAGATTGAAACATATGCAGTAACAAAAGCATATGAGGAAAGAGTAAATAATTTTGTAAAACAGCAAGTTTTAAGTGGAAGACAAGCATATATTGTATGCCCACTAGTAGAAGAAGGAGAAGACGAAAGCACAGCAAATTTAAAAGCAGTTACAGAACTTTATGAAAAATATAAAAATGAAGTATTTAAAGAGTTTTCAGTAGAATATTTACACGGAAAAATGAAAGCAAAAGAGAAAGATGATATAATGAATAGATTTAAAAATGGAGAAATACAAATACTTATATCTACAACAGTAATAGAAGTAGGCGTAGATGTTCCAAATGCTAGTGTAATGGTAATAGAAAATGCAGAAAGATTTGGCTTAGCTCAGCTTCATCAGTTAAGAGGAAGAGTAGGAAGAGGAGAATATGCTTCATACTGTATACTAAAATATAATGGCGGAAGTGATATAACTAGACAAAGAATGCAAACAATGACTAAAACAGATAATGGATTTGAAATTGCAGAAAAAGACTTAGAACTAAGAGGCTCTGGCGAATTCTTTGGAACAAAACAACATGGACTTCCAGAATTTAAAATAGCAAATTTATTTCAAGATATGCAGGAATTAAAAGAAGTTCAAGCATTAGCTATAGAAATAATACAAAAAGATCCAAAGTTAGAAAAAGAAGAAAATAAACCACTAAAATTGTTAGTAAGAGAAAACTTTACATCAAAAGCAGAACTTACGATTTAAACCCAAAGGGAACCCAAAGGGGACGCCCCTTTTTGGGTTTTTATTAAATTACAGACAAAGTGTTAAATGCTAAATAATTTTTTTTTGAACTACACTCAAAGTTAAAAATATTTAAGAAAAAAATTAACCCAAAAAGGGGCGTCCCCTTTGGGTTATTACAATGTTAAGAAAAATAGCTTAAAACTATTGACTTTAGCCTGATTTTAGTATATAATAGAAAAGCATGTAAAAGAGATGCGTTGAAGTAGAATGTGGCTACACACTTGAAATACCAAGCGATGGAGGGAACTTCTATGGAGTATGTCATGGCTAAGACCAAGGCGGTAAGTATAAATTATATAGCACTTATCCCAAGATTATCATGCAAACTTGGGATTTTATGTTGAATATAAAAGAAACACAAGGGTGCGTTTATAACTTCCGACTAAAATAACATTTTAAGGAGGTAAAAATATGGCAACAAAGAAGAATTCAAAAGAAACAGTTACAAAAACAAGTGCTGCAAAAAGCGAGAAGATCAGAATAAGACTTAAAGCTTATGATCATGTAGTTTTAGAACAGTCTGCTGAAAAAATAGTAGATACTGCTAAAAAGACA
Organism: Bacillota bacterium; assembly: GCA_963928415.1. Taxonomy (GTDB): domain Bacteria; phylum Bacillota; class Clostridia; order TANB77; family CAG-508; genus CAG-793. Next base: position 51,097 of record CAWVEX010000045.1, read on the forward strand.
GGAGCAAAAGTTTCAGGACCTATTCCACTTCCAACAGAAAAGGAAGTTGTAACAGTTATTCGTTCTCCACACAAACACAAAGACTCAAGAGAACAATTTGAATTAAGAACTCATAAAAGAGTTATCGATATTCTTTATCCAACACAAAAAACAGTTGACAGTCTTATGAAAATAGACCTACCAGCTGGTGTAGATATAGAAATCAAATTATAATTAATTATGCTATGCTGGCAAGTACAAATATTAATGTGCTAATTAAAATGTCAGCCAATAGGAGGAAAGTATGAAAAAAGCATTAATAGGAAGAAAAGTTGGAATGACACAAATTTTTGATGAAGAAGGAAAAGTTATTCCAGTAACAGTAATTGAAGCTACACCATGTACAGTTACACAAATCAAAACTGTAGAACAAGATGGTTACCAAGCTGTTCAATTAGGATTTGGAGATGTTAAAGAAAAGAAACTTAATAAACCAGAATTAGGTCATTTAAGCAAAAACAAATTAGCTCCAAAGAAATATTTAAGAGAATTTAGATTAGATTCAGTAGAAGGACTAAAAGTTGGCGATGAACTTAAAGCTGATGTATTTGCAGCTGGAGACAAAGTTGACATTCAAGGAACTTCAAAGGGTAAAGGATTCCAAGGTGTTATTAAACGTCATGGACAATCAAGAGGACCAATGGGACATGGTTCAATGTATCACAGAAGACCAGGTTCAATGGGACCAACATCTACACCAGGTAGAGTATTCCCAGGTAAAAACTTACCAGGACATATGGGTGTAGAAACAGTTACAATTCAAAATTTAGAAGTTGTAAAAGTAGATTTAGATAAAAATGTAATCTTAGTAAAAGGAAGCGTTCCTGGAACAAAAGGTTCAATCTTAAAAATAAAATCAAGTGTAAAAGCATAAGGAAGGAGGAAAGAAGATGCCTAAAGTAGACGTATTAAGCATAGATGGAAAGAAAGTTAAAGAACTAGAACTTAATGAAAACGTATTTGGTATTGAACCAAATGAAAATATAGTTCATAGTGTAATAGTTAATTACTTAGCAAATCAAAGACAAGGAACACAAAATACAAAAACAAGAGCAGAAGTTTCTGGTGGTGGAAGAAAACCATGGAGACAAAAAGGAACAGGTCGTGCAAGGCAAGGTTCAATAAGAGCTCCACAATGGATAAAAGGTGGTATAGCATTAGGACCAAGACCACGTTCATATTCTTATAAAATAAATAAGAAAGAAAAGAGATTAGCAATCAAATCAATACTAAGCTCAAAAGTTGCAGAAAAAGAATTAGTTGTTTTAGATAAATTAGAATTAAAAGAAATCAAAACAGCTAATATGGTAAAAGTATTAAATAATGTTAAAGCAGAAGGAAAAACATTAATATTATTACCAGCAAACAATGAAAACGTATTAAAATCATCAAGAAATATTGAAGGTGTTAAAACATTAACAGTTGATACAATCAATGCTTATGATTTAGTTAAATACAACAACTTAGTAGTAACAGAAGACACTGTTAAAAAATTAGAGGAGGTGTACGCATAATGAAACCAGAAGATGTTATAATTGCCCCAGTTGTTACAGAAAAGAGCAATGACAGTATTAATCTTGGTAAGTATACCTTTAAAGTTAATAAAAATGCTACAAAGGTAGATATTGCAAGAGCAGTAGAAAAATTATTTGAAGTTAAAGTATTAAAAGTTAATACAATGACTGTAAAAGGAAAAGAAAAAAGAGTTGGAAGAAGCGTTGGAAAAACTTCTGACTGGAAAAAAGCTATTGTTACTATAGATACAAATCCAGGTGATTTATCTTACATCGCAAAAGGTGGAAAAGTAACAAAAGTTTCTAAAAAATACAAAGATTCAATTGATGAATTTGTAGGAGCTTAAAAAGCATAAAAGTATCGAGAAATAACTCGGATAATAAAAAATATCTGTTTAAGTAGAGCAGGAAAAAATCTACTAAATAAGTAAAGGAGAATAATAAAATGGGAACAAAGAAATTTAGACCAATTACTCCATCACTTAGAGGAATGGCTGTATCAGATTTTTCTGAAATAACAAAAAAGACACCTGAAAAATCTTTACTAGAAGTAAAGAAATCAAAAGCAGGAAGAAATGCACAAGGAAAAATTACAGTTAGACATCAAGGTGGCGGAAACAGACAAAAATATAGAAAAATTGATTTCAAAAGAAATAAATTAGATATGGAAGCAGAAGTACTTGGAATTGAGTACGATCCAAATAGAAGTGCAAATATAGCTTTAATCAAATATACAGATGGAACACTTTCATATATATTAGCTCCAAAAGGATTAAAAGATGGAGATAAAGTTATATCAGCAGATACAGCAGATATCAAACCTGGTAACTGCTTAAAATTAGAAAATATACCAGTTGGTACATTAATTCACAATGTAGAAATTAATCCAAACCAAGGTGGTAAATTAGTAAGAGCAGCTGGACAATCAGCTCAATTAATGGCTAAGGAAGGTAAATATGCTCATTTAAGATTACCATCAGGCGAAATGAGACTAGTTTTAGCTTGTTGCAAAGCAACAATAGGTGTTATAGGAAATGAAGAACACGAAAACGTAAAACTAGGAAAAGCTGGTAAAACAAGACACTTAGGAGTACGTCCTACAGTTAGAGGTTCTGTAATGAACCCAGTTGATCACCCTCATGGTGGTGGTGAAGGTAAAGCACCAGTTGGTCACGCTGGACCAATGACTCCTTGGGGCAAACCAGCACTTGGATATAAGACAAGAGCAAAACACAAAAAATCAAATAGATTAATTACAAAGAGAAGAAAATAATTAATTGCCAGGTATTTTAAGAGAAAGGAGAAAACTCCCATTCTCTTAAAGTAAAGGTAGAAAGGAGAATAAAATGTCAAGATCAAGCAAGAAAAAACCATATGTTGCACCAGAATTATTAAAAAGAATTGAAGCTATGAACGAAAGTGGAAATAAAGAAGTTTTAAAAACATGGTCAAGAGCTTCAACAATATACCCACAAATGGTTGGACACACAATAGCTGTTCATGACGGAAGAAAACATGTTCCAGTATACATTACAGAAGAAATGATTGGACATAAATTAGGTGAGTTTGCTCCTACAAGAACATTTAAAGGACATTCAGGAGACAAAACAACTACAACAAAATAATAAGTTATAAAAAGGAGGTAATTTACAGTGGCAGACGAGAAAGAAAAGAAAGTAACTACTACTAAAAAGGCAGCAGAAACAAAGAAAACAACAAAAACTACAGCTTCTAAAACAAATGCAGCTAAAACAACAGCAGCAAAGAAAGAAACTGTAAAGAAAGAAGAAGTAAAAACTGCAGCAAAGAAAGTAGAAGAAACAAAAAATACAGTTAAAGTAGAAAAATCTGAAAACAAATCTGAAACTGAAGAATTAGTAGCTAAAGCTACAGTTAAATATGCAAGAATTTCTAGTAGAAAAATTGCTATTGTTGCAAACTTAATTAGAGGAAAAAATGTTGATGAAGCATTAGCAATATTAAAATTCACACCAAAAGCAGGTAGTGAAGTATTAGAAAAATTATTAAAATCAGCTATAGCAAATGCAGAAAATAATAATCAAATGAGTCATTCAAAATTATATATAGCTGAAATATATTCAAATCAAGGTCCTACATTAAAGAGAATAAGACCTGCAGCAAAAGGTTCAGCTGTTAGAATTAGAAAAAGAACAAGCAATACTACAATAGTATTAAAAGAACGTGTATAAATTAAAGAAGGAGGCATAGACAAATGGGACAAAAAGTAGACCCACGTGGATACAGAGTTGGTGTTATCAATGATTGGAGCTCAAAATGGTATGCAGATAAAAAACATTACAGCGACTATTTAGTTGAAGACCACAAGATCCGTGAATATGTTAAGAAAAAGTTATATGTTAGTGGAATTTCAAAAATAGAAATTGAAAGAACACCAAAATTTGTTAAAGTTAATGTTTACACAGCAAAACCAGGTCTAGTAATTGGTAAAGGTGGAAACTTAGCTGAGAGTTTAAAATCAGAAATTGAAAAAATGATTAATAAACAAGTAAATTTAAATATAGTTGAAGTTAAAGATGTTGATACAAATGCTCAATTAGTAGCAGAAAACATCGCAGGACAACTAGAAAGAAGAATTTCATTCAGACGTGCTATGAAACAATGTATGCAAAAAGCTATGAAATCAGGTGCTTTAGGAATTAAAACTTCAGTATCTGGAAGATTAGGTGGAGCAGACATGGCTAGAACTGAATTCTATAAAGAAGGAACAGTTCCTCTTCAAACTTTAAGAGCAGACATAGATTATGGATTTGCAGAAGCAAATACAACATATGGAAAAGTTGGTGTTAAAGTTTGGATATATAAAGGCGAAGTTCTTCCAACAAAAAAGAATAAAGTAGAAGGAGGAGATAATCATGCCATTAATGCCAAAAAAGACTAAGTTTAGAAAAATGCAAAAAGGTAGAATTAGGGGAAAAGCTACTAGAGGAAATAAAGTAACAGATGGAGAATATGGACTTCAAGCATTAGAACTAGGATTAATCACCTCAAATCAAATCGAAGCAGCCCGTGTTGCTATGACAAGATATATCAAAAGAGGTGGAAAAGTTTGGATTAAAATATTCCCAGACAAACCAATAACAAGTAAACCTATCGGTACTCGTATGGGTAAAGGAAAAGGTAATGTTGAATATTGGGTAGCACCTGTAAAACCAGGAAGAATAATGTTTGAAATGGGAGGAGTTTCAGAAGATGTTGCTAGAGAAGCATTACGTCTTGCTGGAAACAAACTATCTGTTAAAGCTAAATTTGTAAAAAAAGAAACTGAAATAGGTGGTGATAAAGATGAAGATTAATAAAATAAGAGAAATGTCTTCACCAGATTTAGAGAAAGAATTAGGAGAACTAAAAACAGAGTTATTTAAACTAAGATTTAGTTTAGCAACAAATGGATTAGATAATCCTATGAAAATCAAAGAAGTAAAGAAAGACATTGCAAGAATAAATACAATTCTAACAGAAAGAAAGTTAGAAGAAAGTAAAAAATAAAGAAAGGAGATACCATAATGGTAGAAAGAAATCTTCGTAAAACAATGATAGGAAAAGTTGTATCTGACAAAATGGATAAAACAGTAGTTGTAGCAGTTGAAACAAGAAAAATGGATAAGACATATGGTAAGATTAAAAAATCAACATACAAATTAAAAGCTCATGACGAAGAAAATAAATGCCAAGTTGGAGATACAGTTAAAGTTATGGAAACAAGACCTTTATCTAAAGATAAAAGATGGAGAGTTGTTGAAATAACTGAAAAGGCAGTAATAAAATAAATAAAAAAGGAGGAATCAAGCTATGGTACAGCAACAAACTATACTTAAAGTAGCTGATAACACAGGAGCTAAAGAAATAATGGTTATTAGAGCTCTAGGTGGTTCATATAGAAAATATGCATCAGTTGGTGATGTAATAGTTGCTTCTGTTAAAAGTGCAACACCAGGCGGCGTTGTAAAAAAAGGTGAAGTTGTTAAAGCAGTAGTTGTTAGAACAAAGAAACCTATTAGAAGAGCCGATGGAACAATGGTAAGATTTGATGAAAATGCAGCAGTTATAATAAAAGATGATAAAACACCAAGAGGAACACGTATATTTGGACCTGTTGCAAGAGAATTAAGAGATAATGATTATATGAAAATATTATCTCTAGCACCAGAAGTTTTATAATAGAAAGAGGTGAAATACATGAAATTAAGAAAAGGAGATAATGTAAAAGTATTATCTGGAAACGATAAAGGTAAAACTGGAGAAATACTAGAAGTAATTCCTAAGAAAAATAAAATCGTTGTAAAAGACGTAAATATAAGAAAAAGAGCAACAAAACCTAGAAAAGCAGGAGAAGAAGGTGGAATTATAGCATCAGAACATCCTATTAATTCAAGTAATGTTGCAGTAGTATGCCCAAAATGCGGAAAAGCAGTAAGAGTTGGTTATAAAGTAACTGAAAATGGCAAAGTACGTGTTTGCAAATCATGTGGAGCAGAATTAAAGAAAGTTAAATAATAGGGAAAGGAGGTCTATTTAAGACTTATGGAAATTTTAAGAGAACAATATGAAAAAGAAATAATCCCAGCATTAATGAAAAAATTTAACTATAAATCAGTTATGGAAGTTCCAAGACTTGAAAAAATAGTTTTAAATATAGGTTTAGGTGATACAAAAGAAGATCCTAAATCATTAGACGGAGCTGTAAGAGATGTTATGGCAATAACAGGTCAAAAACCAGTTATAACAAAATCTAAAAAATCAATAGCAGCTTTCAAATTAAGAGCTGGTGTAAATGTAGGAGTTAAAGTTACATTAAGAAAAGGAAAAATGTATGATTTTGCATTCAAACTATTCAATGTAGCACTTCCTAGAGTTAGAGATTTTAGAGGAGTATCAAGCGATTCATTTGATGGCAGAGGAAACTACTCAATGGGTATTAAAGAACAATTAATATTCCCAGAAATCGAATATGATAAAGTAGATAAAGTAAGAGGAATGGACATCATATTTGTTACAACTGCTAAAACAGACGAAGAGGCTAAAGAATTATTAACTCTTCTTGGAATGCCATTCAAAAAATAATATAAGGAGGAATTAGAATAAGATGGCTAAGAAATCTTTAAAAGTAAAGCAAGCTAGACCACAAAAATATAAGACTAGAGAATACAATAGATGCAAAATTTGTGGAAGACCACATGCTTATATAAGAAAATATGGAATTTGCCGTATATGCTTTAGAGAATTAGCACATAAAGGTGAAATCCCAGGTGTAAAAAAAGCAAGCTGGTAATTTTAAACAAAATCAGCATCAAATAAAATAAAAAGGAGGGAAAAGAATTGAATACAACAGACCCAATAGCAGATATGCTAACAAGAATAAGAAACGCAAATAGTGCTAAGCATAAGGAAGTTGATATTCCAGCATCAAATATGAAAAGAGCTATAGCTCAAATCTTACTTGATGAAGGATATATAGCATCTTTTGAAGAAATAAAAGATGAAAAGCAAGGAATGTTAAGAATTACTCTAAAATATGATGAAAACGGAAAAAGAGTAATAGATGGTTTAAAAAGAATTAGTAAACCAGGTTTAAGAATATATGTTAACAAAGAAGAATTACCACAAGTATTAAATGGTTTAGGTATAGCTTTAATTTCAACATCTAAAGGAATCAAAACAGACAAAGAAGCAAGAAAAGAAGGTTTAGGTGGAGAAGTTCTAGCTTATGTATGGTAATAAATAATAATTTAAGTGAGAGATAAATTTAAAAGAAGGAGGAAAATCCAAATGTCAAGAATAGGAAAGAAACCTATAACAATACCTGATGGTGTTGAAGTAACAGTAAACGGAAGTCATATTACAGTAAAAGGACCAAAAGGAACATTAGAAAGAGACTTAAATAGTAATGTTACTGTAAAAGTAGAAGACAAAGAAGTTAAAGTTGAAATCCCATCAGAAGAATATGGAAACTTACACGGACTAACAAGAACATTAGTTAGCAACATGATTGAAGGTGTAACAAAGGAATTTACAAGAGCACTAGAAATCAATGGTGTAGGTTACAGAGCACAAAAACAAGGAACAAAATTAGTAATGAACTTAGGTTATTCACATCCAGTAGAGATGGAAGCACCAGAAGGAATTACTTTTGATGTACCAAGTGCAAACTCTATAATTGTTAGAGGAGTTAGCAAAGAACTAGTTGGTCAAACTGCAGCTGTAGTTAGAAGCAAGAGACCACCAGAAGTTTATAGAGGAAAAGGTATCAAATATGTTGAAGAACATATTAGACGTAAGGAAGGTAAAACAGGTAAGAAATAAACCTTAACAAATTAAAATCAGCGTCTTGCGTTGTCAAGACGGCGTAAAAACTTTTTCAATATATAAAAAATATAATTTCAAAAGTTTTTACTTGCTTTCCTAGCAATACACTAATTTTAATTAGTAAAGAAATATAGAAAGGAGAATAAAATGGTTTCTAAAACAAATAGAAAATTTGAAAGAAATAGAAGACATTTAAGAGTTCGTAGAAAAGTCAGTGGAACACCTGAATGCCCAAGATTATGTATGTACAGAAGTAATACAAATATCTATGCTCAAATTATAGACGATGTTAATGGAAATACTTTAGCTTCAGCTTCTACTATGGATAAAGAAGTAAAAACAAAACATGCAAATAAAGAAGCAGCTAAAGAAGTAGGAGCTCTAATAGCTAAAAGAGCTAAAGAAAAGAAAATTGTAGATGTCGTTTTTGATAGAAGCGGATATATGTATCATGGAGTTGTAAAAGAATTAGCTGAAAGTGCAAGACAAGGTGGATTAAATTTTTAAGAGAAGGAGGAAAAACAAGTGCAAGAAAACGAAACTGAATTAAAAGAAAAAGTTGTAGCCATCAGCAGAGTTGCTAAAGTTGTAAAAGGTGGTAGAACTTTCAGATTTAGCGCAGTAGTTGTTGTTGGAGATGGAAAAGGAAAAGTAGGCGTAGGAAATGGTAAAGCAGCTGAAGTACCAGATGCTATCAAAAAAGCAATCGAAGATGCTAAGAAAAATTTAGTAGAAGTTCCAATAGTAGGAACAACAGTACCTCATGAATATATAGGAAAATTCGGTAGTGCAAGTGTAATGCTTAAGCCTGCTGCAGAAGGTACAGGACTTATTACTGGAGGTAGTGTAAGACCAGTACTAGAACTTGCAGGATACAGAGATGTTAGAACTAAAGTTCTAGGAACAAACAATCCAAGAAATGTTGTATATGCAACAATAGAAGGATTAAAAAGCATGCAAACTATTGAACAAGTAGCTAAAAAAAGAGGAAAGAAAGTAGAAGATATTCTATAATCTAAATTTTAGAATAGAAATTAATATTCTAAAGAAATAATACTAAAAAACAAATTAAGGAGGTGTAATCCATATGAAATTAGACGAATTAAAACCAGCACAAGCAAAACAAGCTAGAACAAGAGTTGGACGTGGAATAGGTTCAGGACTTGGAAAAACATCTGGTAGAGGACATAAAGGTCAAAAAGCTAGATCTGGCGGAGGAGTTAGACGTGGATTTGAAGGTGGTCAAACACCATTATATAGAAGATTACCAAAGAGAGGATTCACAAACAAATTTGCTAAAAATTATACAGAAGTAACATTAACAATGCTTAACAAATCTACAGTAACAGATGTTACAGCTGAAAGCTTAATAAATGACAAAATCATAAGCAAGGCAAATGATGGTATAGTTGTTATAGCAACTGGAAAACTTGACAAAAAATTAAATGTCAAAGCTGTAAGATTCACTAAATCTGCTAAAGAACAAATAGAAGCTTTAGGCGGAAAGGCAGAGGTGATATAGTTGCTAAAAACAATAAAAAATGCTCTTAAAACTCCTGAAATTAGAAAGAAAATATTATACACACTATTGTTATTAGTAATCTTTAGATTAGGTTGTTACATAACAATACCTGGAGTAGACATTGTAACATTAGAGTCATCTATGGATTCATATTCAAACAGTGTTACAGGTATGATTAACATGATATCTGGTGGCGCTTTTTCTAGATTATCAATTTTTGCAATGTCTATCACACCTTATATTACAGCATCAATAGTAATTCAATTACTTGGAATGATTATACCTGCTTTAGAAAGATTAACTAAAGAAGGTGGAGAAGAAGGAAGAAAGAAAATAGATAGATATACAAAACTTATAACTTTAGCTTTAGCTTTAATTGAAGGTTTAGGTATATATCTATCATACAGAACTTCTGGAATATTTGTTGATGAAAGTATATTAACAGGAGTAGTTGTAGTTATATCATTAATGGCTGGAACATCACTTCTTATGTGGTTAGGAGATAAAATCACATCAAAAGGAATTGGTAATGGTATATCAATGCTAATATTTGCAGGTATAGTATCATCAGTACCAAGTGCTGTAGTTGCAGTAGCTAGTAAAATAGTTGTAGAAGGAAGCTTTAGTACAACAGGTCTTTTAACTGCTATAGGAATTTTATTAGGTGTACTAATACTTATAACAGGAGTAGTATTTGTACAATTAGCAGAAAGAAGAATACCTGTACAATATTCTAAAAAAGTAGTTGGAAGAAGAATGGTTGGAGCTCAAAACACACATATTCCAATCAAGCCAGCAATGGCAAGTGTAATGCCAATAATATTTGCTTCATCATTTATGACTTTCCCAGCAATGATAATTCAATTATTTGTAAGTGATATAGAAACTAAAACAGGTTTCTTACGAGTAATATACAATTTATCAATAGCAACTTCATCATCAAGTGTTGGATGGCAATATACAATAATAAATGCTATAATTTACTTATTATTAATTGTAGGATTTACTTACTTTTATACTTATGCAACATTTAATCCAGCAGAAGTTGCAAATAATATAAAACAAAATGGTGGTTTTATACCAGGAATTAGAGCTGGAAAACCAACTGCTGATTACTTATCTTCAGTACTTTCTAAAGTAGTACTATTTGGTGGATTATTCTTAGCAGCAATAGCAATATTACCAATGCTAACAAGATTCACAGGATTTAATACAGCATTTGGTGGAACATCAATCCTAATTGTTGTTGGTGTTGCAATTGAATTAAGTCAACAACTTCAATCACAATTAGTAATGAGACATTATAAAGGATTCTTAGAATAAACTATAATTTGAACTTTGGGGGGCGTACCTTAAAGTTCATTTTTTATTGACAAACAATAAAAAAAGTACTAGAATATAAACGGCAAAAAATTAAAGTTGGAAAGGAAGAAAGAATATGTATATAATAATGTTAGGCGCTCCAGGAAGCGGAAAAGGAACAATAGGAAATGAGATATGTGATAAATTTAATCTAGTACATTTAGCAACAGGAGATATTTTCAGAGATGAAATGAAAAGACAAACAGAACTAGGTAAAAAAGCTGAAGAATATATATCTAAAGGAAATTTAGTACCAGATGAAGTAACAATAGCTATGGTAGAAGGAAAACTAGATAAACTTGAAAATGTATTGTTAGATGGATTTCCAAGAACAATACCACAAGCAGAAGCTTTAGATAAGTATTTAGAATCTAAAGGTAAAAAGATAACAGCAGTAATAAACTTAGATGTTCCAGATAAAGATATAATTACAAGAACATCAAGTAGAGTTATTTGTTCTAATAAAGAATGCGGAGCATCATATAATACAGTATTTATGCCTCCAAAAGTAGAAGGTATATGTGATAGATGTGGTTCTCCTCTAATTAAGAGAAAAGATGATAACCCAGAAACAATAAAAGAAAGATTAGATGTATATCACCAAAATACAGAACCATTAATTGAGTATTATACAAATAAGGGATTATTAGAATCAATAAAAATAAATATATACTCAGAAACTACTAAAGAAGATACAACAAACGAAGCAGTAAAAAGAATAAATAATAGAAAATAATAAATTTAGTAAAAATAATAAAAGCGATTGATAATATTTTTATATTATCAATTTAGCTTTTTATAAAAAATAAAAAGAAGGAATTAAAAATGGTATATATAAAATCAAAAAATGAAATAGAAAAAATGAGAGAGGCATGCAGAGTAGCAAATCTAGCACAAAAAGCAATAGAAAGAGCAATTAAACCAGGAGTTTCAACATGGGAATTAGACCAAATTGCAGAAACTACAATGAGAGAAAATGGAGCAATTCCAGCAGAAAAAGGTTACCCTAGTGGAATGAAAGGAGTTCCTGACTTTCCAGCATCTATTTGTGCATCGGTAAATGATAATATAATTCACGGAATACCATCAAAGCGTACTATATTAAAAGAAGGAGACATTATAAGTGTTGACTTAGTTGCATATAAAGATGGATTTAATGGTGATTGCTGTAGAACATACTGTGTAGGAAATGTCTCAGAAGAAGCAAAAAGATTAGTAGAAGTAACTAAACAGGCCTTTTTTGAAGGAATTAAATATGCTAAAAAAGGAAATAGACTAGGTGATATATGCCATGCAATAGGAAGTTATGTCCAAGCTAATGGCTTTGATGTAATAAGAGAATTTCAAGGACATGGTATAGGTAGAGAAATGCACGAAGATCCAGGTATTCCTAACTATGGAAAAGCAGGAAAAGGTATAAGACTAGAACCTGGCATGACTCTAGCAATTGAGCCAATGGTTGTTGCAGGTTCACCTGAAATATGTGAAGGTGATGATGGCTGGTCAATATGGACAGTAGATGAAAGTTTATCTGCTCACTACGAAAATACAATTTTAATTACAGAAAAAGAGCCAGAAATATTGACATTATAATAAAAATATTATATAATATAATAGCTATTGTGGAAAACTGTCTTAAGTTTTCTACTATGTAAACTATTATCAGGGGGAAATATATTTTGTCTAAAGAAGATGTTATTGAAGTTGAGGGTGTTGTATCAGAAGCATTACCTAATACTCTATTTAAAGTAAAATTAGAAAATGGACATGAAATTCTAGCTCATATTTCTGGTAAATTAAGAATGAACTACATTAAGATTTTACCAGGAGACAAAGTTAAAGTAGAATTATCACCATATGATTTAACAAAAGGAAGAATAACTTGGAGAGCTAAATAATAGTAGCAATAAATAATATATAAATAGCTTAAAGGCTTTAGTGTGAAGTGAGGTACTAAAATTAGTGCTTGACTTCACATATAAGCTAAGCTATAGATTAATAGGAGGTGTACAAAATGAAGGTAAGACCATCTGTAAAGAAAATGTGCGATAAGTGCAAAGTAATCAAAAGAAAAGGTGTAATAAGAGTTATATGCGAAAATCCAAAGCATAAACAAAGACAAGGTTAATTTAATTAAATTATTTAGGTATTAACACAAATCTAGCAAGCGGCTGATTTTAGATTTGTGTTTATATATATGTTTATTTTTTTCTAAAGATTAATTATTTTAATGCAATTATATTAAAACCTTTCTATATATATTTGCAAAGTAAAATATTTAATGCATTTCACCTTTAGACTAAGATAAGCAAACAAATTCATAATTTTAAGAAAGAGGTGCAAATATGGCTCGTTTAGCAGGAGTTGATTTACCTAAAGAAAAAAGGGTAGAAATAGGACTAACATACATTTATGGTATAGGTTTAAAAAGTTCTCAAAAAATACTAAAAGATGCTGGAGTTAACCCAGATACTAGAGTTAAAGACTTAACAGCAGAACAAGAACAAGCAATAAGAAAAGCTATGGATGGATACACTGTTGAAGGTGATTTAAGAAGAGAAGTAGCTTTAAACATTAAACAACTTGTTGAAATGGGATGCTACAGAGGAACAAGACATAGAAAAGGTTTACCAGTTAGAGGACAAAGAACAAAAACTAATGCTCGTACTAGAAAAGGACCAAGAAAATTGGTTAGCAAAAGTAAAGCAGAAAAATAAGTAAAATAAATAATAGCTATATAGCTTAAAACTTCAAATTATTGAAAGGAGAAAAACAATGGCTACAAAGTCAGGAAAGAAAGTTACAACTAGAAGAAGAGTAAGCAAAAACATTGAAAGTGGAAAAGCTCATATTCATTCTAGTTTTAATAATACAATAGTTACAATTTCAGACGTTCAAGGTAATGTTATATCTTGGGCAAGTGCTGGAGGACTTGGATTCAAAGGTTCAAGAAAAAGCACACCATTTGCAGCTGGAGAAGTTGCTGAAACAGCAGCAAAAGCAGCAATGGAACATGGACTAAAAACAGTAGAAGTATTTGTTAAGGGCCCTGGAGCAGGACGTGAATCTGCAATAAGAGCTTTACAAACAGCAGGATTAGAAATTACATCAATCAAAGATGTAACACCAATCCCACATAATGGTTGTAGACCACCAAAAAGAAGAAGAGTTTAATTCTAAATAAGGAGGAAATAAAATGTCAAGATATAAGGACGAACAGTGCCGTATATGCCGTAGAGAAGGACAAAAATTATTCCTTAAAGGCGAAAGATGTTATTCAGATAAATGTAGCATAAATAGAAGAAACTATGCTCCAGGACAAAATGGTCAAAAGAAATCAAAACTTTCTGAATACGGTACACAATTAAGAGAAAAACAAAAAACAAAGTCATTCTATGGTGTTGGAGAAAAACAATTCAGAAAATACTTTGAAATGGCATCTAATACAAAAGGTAAAACAGGTGAAGTTTTACTACAATTACTTGAAAGCAGACTAGATAACGTTGTATATAGACTAGGATTTGCAAGTTCAAGAACACAAGCTAGAATGCTTGTAACACATGGAGCTTTTGATGTAAATGGAAAGAAAGTTAATATTCCATCATACATTGTTAAAGCAGGGGATGTAATCTCTGTAAGAGAAATTAAAAAAGATAATGGAACAATTAAACAAGCACTAGAGACAAATAGTGCAAGACCAGTTCCAACATGGCTAGAAAAAGATAGCGAAAAATTAAGCGGTAAAGTAGTCAGATTAGCTAGTAGAGAAGATATTGATCTACCAGTTGAAGAGCATTTAATAGTAGAGCTTTACTCTAAATAATAAGTTATTTAGTATAATAAAATTTAAATTTTTAGTTGAAAAATAAACTCATAATTATATAAAGAGTTACAACTATATAATTTAATACTACTAATGGATATATAAAGAGAATAAATCTCAAATTATTAGGAGGTAAAAATGATAGAATTCGAAAAGCCAAATATTAAATGTTTGGAGATAGATGATGAAAAAAAATATGCAAAATTTGTATGTGAGCCACTAGAGCGTGGTTATGGTATCACTATCGGAAATTCTTTAAGAAGAATACTACTTTCATCATTACCAGGATGTGCAATAAAAAGTGTAAAAATTGACGGTGCTCAACATGAATTTACTACAATACCAAATGTAGTCGAAGATGTTCCTGAAATAATTCTTAACTTAAAAATGGTTAGAATTAAAATGGATAAAAATGAAGAAAAAACACTTAGAATTAATTTCGAAGGTGAAGGAGAAGTAAAAGCAGGAGACATTATTACTGATGGTACAGTAGAAATTTTAAATCCAGATTTACATATAGCAACAGTTTCTAAAGGTGGAAAATTAGTTATGGAAATGGTTGCAGATATGGGAAGAGGATATAACACTGCAGAAAAGAATAAAACACCAAATCAACCAATAGGAGTAATCGCAATAGATTCTATCTATTCACCAGTAAAGAAAGTAAACTACTCAGTAGAAAATACTAGAGTTGGTCAAATGGTTGACTATGATAAATTAACAATTGAATTATGGACTGACGGAAGCTTAGAACCATATGAAGCATTAAGCTTAGCTGCTAAAGTTCTAACAGAACATTTACAATTATTTGTTGATTTATCTGAAACTGCAAAAAATACTCAAATAATGATTGAAAAAGAAGAAGATAAGAAAGAAAAAATCTTAGAAATGCCTATAGAAGACCTTGAATTATCTGTAAGATCATTTAACTGCTTAAAAAGATCAGGAATATCTACAGTTGGTGATTTAGCTAATAAAACTGAAACAGATATGATGAAGGTTAAGAATTTAGGAAAGAAATCATTAGAAGAAGTAATTGCAAAATTACATGATTTAGGCTTAGATTTAGCCAAAGAAGAAGAATAAGCAAGAATAGGAGGAAGTTAAAATGGCAAATAGAAAATTAGGAAAAACTACTGACATAAGATTAGCAATGCTAAAGAACTTATCAACAGACCTAATTTGGCATGAGCAAATACAAACAACTGAAGCTAGAGCTAAAGAAGTTAAAGCTATAGTAGATAGCTTAATAGCACTTGCTGTTAAAGAAAAAGATAACTTTGAAGAAGTAGAAGTAAAAGTTGTTAAAGCAAAACTAGATAGCAAGGGAAACAAAGAAACTGAATTAGTAAAAAGCAAAAATGGAAAAGAATTCCTAAAAGTTGTTAAAGAAGAAAAAATGGAAAAAAGACAAAAAGACAAGCCATCAAGATTAAATGCTAGAAGAAAAATGATGACAAAATTAAATAAAGTTAAAGATAGTGAAGGTACTCCAATTGATTTAACAGATAAATTATTTAATGTAATAGCACCAAGATACAATGGTAGAGTTGGTGGTTATACACAAATAATTAAGTTAGGTCAACGTAGAGGAGACGCTGCTGAAACAGTTATCTTAAAATTAGTTTAATATAAAAATAGGTATGCAAAGAAGACTGCATACTTATTTTTTTATTTAAATTAAAATTAATAAAAAATTAAAAACTTCTTGACATAGCAAACAATTGTGTGTATAATAATTACGAACAAAAGTTTGAAATGTATTTAACAAATGTCAGGAGGATTTTTATAATGATTTCAACTCTTCATATTAAAAATATAGGAATTATAGATGATTTAAGTATAGAACTTGGAGAAGGTTTTAATGTATTAACAGGTGAAACAGGAGCTGGTAAAACTTTAATAATAGATTCAATAAGTATAATATGTGGCGGAAGATTTTCAAAAGAAATGATAAGAAGAGGTGAAGACTATTCTTTTGTTGAACTTAATCTATATCTTCCTGAAAATAGTATGGCAATAGAAAATAATATAATTGTAAGCAGAGAAATACATTTAAATGGAAGAAACTCATGTAAGATAAATGGAAGATTAGTAACTTTAACTGAACTTAAAGAATTTATGGGTAATATAATAGATATACACGGGCAAAATGATAATCAAAAAATATTAAATTCTAAATATCATATAAAATATCTAGATAATTTTATTGGAAAAGAATTACTAGATATTAAAGAAAAATACAAAGAATTATATCAAAAAAGACAAGATATTTTAAAAGAATTAAAAGCTAATTTAGGTGATGATAAAGAGAAACAAAGACAGTTAAGCTTACTTCAATATGAATTTGATGAAATAGAAAATGCAGATTTAAAACCAGGAGAAGAAGATGAATTAGAAGAAAAAAGAAAGTTCTTTATGAATTCTGAAAAAATAGGAAAAAGCTTAAATCAGGCAGATATATCTTTAGGAGAAGGTGCAGTAGATAAAATAAACGATGCAATAAGAGCAATCGAAAAAATAAGTGATATAGATAAAAAGTATGAGGATACTTTAAATAATTTAAAAAGCATCTATTATGAGGTACAAGAATTATCTAGGGACATCTCTTCACTTAATTCAGATATGTATTTTGATGAAAATGAAAGAAATGAAGTAGAAGAAAGATTAGACTTAATATATTCTCTTAAAAGAAAATATGGAAATAGCATAGAAGAGATAATAGAATATAAAGAAAAAATAGAAAAAGAAATAGATAGAATTAATAATTTAGATGAATATAATAATAATTTAAAACAAGAATTAAAGAAAATTGAAGATAGTATGCAAGAGTTAGCAGATAAAATGCATAAAATAAGAGAAAATAATGCTAAAATATTAGACTCTAAAATTAATAAAGAATTATCAGACTTAGAAATGCCAAATAGTAGATTTATAACTCATATAGATAAGGTAGACTTCAATAAAAATGGAACTGATGAAGTTGAATATTATATATCTACAAATATAGGAGAAAATGAAAAAGAATTAGCTAAAATTGCATCAGGTGGTGAAATGTCTAGAATAATGCTTGCAATAAAAACAGTTTTAGCAAATACTGATAGTACCCCTGTACTTATATTTGATGAAATAGATACAGGAATTAGTGGGAAAGCTGCAAAATCTGTAGGAGAAAAACTTAAATTAATAGGAAAAAGTCATCAAGTATTATGCATTACTCATCAACCAAGTATTGCAGCAAAAGGAGATTCAAACTTTTATATTAGTAAAATATCTAAAGATGGAAGAACTTTTACAAGAGTTAAAAAATTAAATGAAGAAGAAGTAATAAATGAAATTGCAAGAATTTCTAATGGTGAAGTTACAGAAACTGCAAGAAATCATGCAATTGAACTTAGAAAATCTGCATAAATAATGATAGGATATAAATAAAAGAAAAAATATATATACTTATTATATAAATAAACAAAAAGCGTTGACATAAAGAAAAAATAGTGATATAATATGAACAGTGCTGGTCGTTTATTCGACTAAAATACATTTTTGCATAAGAAGTCTAAAGCATCAGGTCTGTGTTCCATTTCATCA
The DNA here is from genome assembly GCA_963928415.1 of Bacillota bacterium. Taxonomy (GTDB): domain Bacteria; phylum Bacillota; class Clostridia; order TANB77; family CAG-508; genus CAG-793. Next base: position 69,290 of record CAWVEX010000045.1, read on the forward strand.
ATAGAAAAAGAACAAACTACTCCGCTCATACTTCGAACCTCCTAGACACGCAAAAGCAAAAGTGTATAAGCATTACAAAGTTTCGGGGAGACACCTTTGCAATAGCATTGGTGAAAAGTGAAACTTTGGAAGACCCTCCTTTTGGAGGGTCTTTTTGCTACTTAATATTTATAATTAAATAATCTTAAGAGGTTTACAAAAAGTGGATTTTAAGGTATAATAATAACGTAAAAAAGAAGAGAATAAATAATTAAACTAAGAAAATATATAAAATAAAAATTAATATAAAATGATTATCAATATAAATATTAATTAACTAGAAATATAAAATTCTTAGTTAGGAAAGGACTGAATATAATGGAAGAAAATCAAGAGTTAGATATGGATCATTTAATGAAGGTAAGGAGAGAAAAATTAGATAAGTTAAGAGAAGAAGGAAAAGATCCTTTTCAAATAACTAAATTTAATAGAACTCATACAACAAAACAAGTTATAGATAATTATGATGAATTAGAAGGAAAAGATGTAACAATAGCTGGTAGATTAATGGCAAAAAGAATTATGGGAAAAGCTTCTTTTTGTCATATTCAAGATGGTGATGGAAAAATACAAAGTTATGTTAGTATAAATGATTTAGGAGAAGATAGCTACAAACAATTTAAAGAAGACGATATAGGAGATATAATTGGAATAACTGGATTTGTATTTAAAACACGTACAGGTGAAATATCTATACATGCAAAAGAGGTAACACTTCTTACTAAATCATTAAAACCACTTCCAGAAAAATTTCATGGGTTAAAAGATACTGATTTAAGATATAGACAAAGATATGTAGACTTAATAGTAAACCCAGAAGTAAAAGATACTTTCATAAAAAGAAGTATGATAATAAAGGAGCTAAGAAATATTCTTGATGAAAAAGGATATCTAGAAGTAGAAACACCAATTTTAAATAATTTAATTACTGGTGATGCTGCAAGACCTTTTGAAACTCATCATAATACACTAGATATAGATATGTATTTAAGAATTGCGCCTGAGCTTAATTTAAAAAGATTAATTGTTGGTGGGTTTGATAAAGTTTATGAAGTTTGCAGAAACTTTAGAAATGAGGGTATGGATATTAAGCATAATCCTGAATTTACAAATGTTGAACTTTATGCAGCATATGAAGATTATAATGATATGATGGATATATCTGAAGAAATAATAACTAGATTATGTATGAAAGTAAATGGAACATTAAAAATAAACTATCAAGGATTAGATATTGATTTATCTACACCTTGGAAAAGAATAACAATGATAGATGCTATAAAAGAAGCAACAGGTATTGATTTTAACGAAGTAAAAACAGATGAAGAAGCAAGAAAACTTGCTGCTGAAAAAGGTGTTGAATTAGAAGAAGGCAAAACAACAAGAGGACATATAATAAATGAATTCTTTGAAACTTTTGTTGAAGAAACATTAATCCAGCCAACATTTATAATGGATTACCCTGTTGAAGTATCTCCACTTACAAAAAGAAAGAAAGATAATCCATCACTAACAGAAAGATTTGAATTATTTATTGGTGGAAGAGAATATGGTAATGCTTATTCAGAGCTTAATGACCCAATAGATCAATATGAAAGATTAAAAAAGCAAGCAGAAGCAAGAGCTAAAGGTGATGAAGAAGCTGGTATGATGGATGAAGATTTCGTAAATGCACTAGAAATTGGTTTACCACCAACAGGAGGATTAGGAATAGGATTAGATAGACTTATTATGCTTCTTACAAATTCAGCATCAATAAGAGATGTACTTTTATTCCCAACTATGAAACCACTAGATAATCATTAATTAAATGATAGTTATAGTATTAAAAGGAGTTAAATAATGGTAGACTTTTCTAATTCAATAGAAGAACTTAATAATTATAAGGGATCTGAAAAAAAGAAAACTTTAATATATAATGGAAAAAAATATCTAGTAAAATTTCCAGATCCTATAACAGCAAAAAATAAAAATATATCATATATTAATAATGCTCTTTCAGAATATGTAGGTAGTAATATATTTAAGATAATAGGATTTAAAGTTCAAAATACAATACTTGGAACATACACATATAATGGAAAGAAAAAAATAGTATGTGCTTGTGAAGATTTTACAGATGGAAATCACATACTTTATGAATTTGAAAGTTTAGCATTAAGTACTAATCCTGATAAAAAAATAGAAACTGAGCTCTCAGATATATTAGAAGTTATTGAAGAAACTAAGAAAATGATTATTGAAGATGATATAAAAGAAAAATTCTGGGATATGTTTATAATAGATAGCTTAATTGGAAATACAGATAGACACAACGGAAATTGGGGGCTTTTGGTTAATGCAAGAAGTGATAGAGCCGAATTTGCACCAATTTATGATTGTGGTTCATGCTTAAATCCTATGATTGATGATGAAGAAATAAAAAAATTAAGCGATGTTGAAATTAAAAATCTAGCAATAAACTGTTATTCATGCATTAAAGAAAATGGTAAAAAAATAAATTATATGACATTTATAAAAGAACATAAAAATAAAGATTGCAATAATGCTATAAAAAGAATTATGCCTAAAGTTAATATAGAAAAAATAAATGACTTTATTGATGGTATAGACTGTATGCAAGATATAAGAAAAGATTTTTACAAAAATATTATTAGGATTAGATATCAAATTTTATTAGATACATTTAATAAAATAATCTAAGGATAATAAAATATTTAAAAGAAAGAATATGTTTATACATATGTGAGGAAATACAAATGTTTTTTGGAGGATTTGGAATGAATTCTTGGATGATAATATTAGTTATCATCCTAATTGCTGAAAATTTAAGATATTATTTATATGTGCCAGGAGCACTTCTTGCACTAGTGCTAAGTATTCCAGGAGTTATAATTGCAATGACATTTCATGAGTTTGCTCATGCCTGGATGGCAGATAGACTTGGTGATGATACACCTAGAAGGCAAGGAAGACTTACATTAAATCCATTTAAGCATATGGAACCAATAGGAATGCTTATGCTACTATTTGCAGGATTTGGATGGGGAAGACCCGTACAAATTAATTCTAATAATTTTAATAGAACTATTACAATTAGAAAAGGTAATGCATTAGTAGCTTTAGCTGGTCCTGCTATAAACTTAATACTCGCAATAATATTTAGCATAATTTATGCAGTTATTTTATCTTTTGGAGGAACATTTTTAATATCTCAGGCAGGGCAAATAGTTTCATTAATAATTGTTAATATAATATCTATGAATGTTGGACTTGGTGTATTTAACCTAATACCACTTCCACCACTTGATGGTTCTAAAATATTAGTAGCACTTCTTCCAAGAAGACAAAGAGATTGGTTTGAATCACATGAAAGAATATTATATATAGCATTTATAATATTATGGATAACACCACTTGCTTCATTAGTAATAAGCCCAATAATAAAATTAATAAATACAGGGCTTTTAAACTTAATGGTTTGGATTGTGGGGTTATTGGTATGAATATAAAAAATAACATTAAATATGTTTATTATATATATACACATAATATTATATAAAAAACTAAATGAGTATAATGGAAGGACAATAAAATGGAGGATATATATATACTAGGAATTGAATCAAGTTGTGATGAAACAGCAGTATCAGTAGTAAAAAATGGAAGAGAAATATTATCCAATGTAATTAATACACAAATTCCAATACATACTTTGTATGGAGGAGTTGTACCTGAAATTGCTTCAAGAAATCACATAGATAATATATCTGATGTAGCAAAAAAATCGATTGAAGATGCAAATATAGATTTTAATAGAATAAATGCAGTAGCATGTACTTATGGACCAGGATTAGTTGGAGCTTTGCTTGTAGGTTTATCTTATGGCAAAGCTTTAAGCTATGCTTTAAATAAGCCTTTAGTTGGAGTTAATCATATTCAAGGTCATATAGCTGCAAATTATATTACTTACAAAGACCTAAAGCCTCCTTTTTTATGTGTAATGATGTCGGGTGGAAATACACAATTAGTTAATGTAAAAGATTATACAGATTTTGAGGTACTAGGAAGGACTAAAGATGATGCAATAGGAGAAGCATTTGATAAAGTTGCAAGAGTAATAGGCTTAGGCTATCCAGGAGGTCCTAAAATAGATAAAATGGCTATAAATGGAATAGCTAATATAGAATTACCTAAAACACATATAGAAGGCCTAGATTTTAGTTTTAGTGGAATAAAAACAGCAGTAATTAATTTACATCATAAAGAGCCAGATATAAATAAAGAGAATCTATGTGCAAGTTTTGAAAAAGCAGTAACAGATATGCTTATGGAAAAAGTTAAATTAGCAATAGAAAAAATAGACTCTAAAAAAATAGTTCTTGCAGGAGGAGTTTCGGCAAATACATATATTAGAAAAGAATTTGAAAAATTAGAAGAAAAAGATATTAAAGTATATATGCCAGATTTAAAACTTTGCACAGATAATGCAGCAATGATAGCATCAGCTGGATATTATAATTTCATTAATGGAAAAATTGATGATTTAACTCTAAATGCAGTACCTAATCTAAAGTTATAAGAGGAGAAACAAATGTCAATATATGCAATAGGAGATTTGCACTTATCTTTAAATAAAGAAAAGCCAATGGATATATTTGGCCTAAATTGGAAAAATCATGAACAAAAAATAAGAGAAAACTGGGAGAAAACTGTATCTAATGATGATTTAGTTTTACTTCCAGGAGATTTTTCATGGGAAATGCATTTAAAAGATATGTATGAAGATTTTAAATTTTTAAATGATTTACCTGGAAAAAAACTTTTACTTAAAGGAAACCATGATTACTGGTGGACAACTCTTGCAAAAATGAGAGAATTTATTGAAAACAATAAATTTAGCAATATAGATTTTGTATATAACAATAGTTACTTATTTGAAGATAAAATAATTGCAGGAACAAGAGGTTGGGCATTAAATGATACAGAAAGTGGAATAAAAATGAATCATAGAGAAGAAGAAAGGCTTAAGATTTCTTTACAAAGTGGATTAAATAATTTTGGAGATAAAGAAATAATATGCCTAATGCATTATCCACCAATTGTAGCTGAAGAAGTAGAAAATAATACTAAGTTAAAGATATCTAATTATGTAAAAATAATGAAAGAATTTAATGTTAAAACTTGCCTATATGGCCATCTACATGGTGAATCACATAATGAAGCTTTTGAGGGTAATTACGAGGGAATAGATTTTAAATTAGTAAGTAGTGATTATCTAGATTTTAAATTATATAAATTATAATAAGAGGTAAACATATGATAAAGTTAAAAATATTAAAAATAGAAGATAATGTTTATTCACTAGAAGATGAAGAAAAAAATATTTATAAAATTCATTTTGGTTGAGGGATAATATGTCGGAAACAGAAGAATTAAAAAAAATTAAAAGAGCATATGGAGAAAAATTTATGCATTTATGCAGAAAATTTTTTCCAACCATACTTGAGCAAGAAGGAGAATTGTATGAAATATTAACAAATCTTTTTTCAGATAATTGCAAAACACTATATGAAGATATTACTTCTGAAGAAAAGGAATTAGAATTTAAAAAACTTGTATTTAGTAAATATGATAAAATAGATGAAACATATGTAGAAACCAATAAAAGTCCATATGAGTTATTAGATGAAGCGGGATATATTTTATATGAATGCCATTCAGAAGAAGAAATACAAAAATTTAGAAGATACTATTATCCTGGCGAAGAATTATGCACTTTTAGAGGAGACCGTTTAAACGAATGTGTAGTATTTTTTGCAGTGAAAAAAGATGTAGATAGTATAAAGAGAGAAGACTTTAAAAATCCAAAAAGGCAGGATCAATATGGAACATCAGTAATTAGCATACAATTTTATAGAAAACCACCATGTGTAGTATCTATAAAAAATAGATATAATCATAAAGTAAAAAATCCAGATGCCACATTTGGAAATGATTTAGAATTAATTGCTCCTGGTTTAAGATATAGCTTTAAAGAACTATTAAGAAAAAGAGGAATAATATTAGATAGTAGCAATGTTCAGAAATTTGAATTACCTAATTATATAAAAGCATCAGATGGAAAATTTTATAAATTTAATTCAGAAGAATTAGGCATATATGCTTGTCCTGGAAATATAGTTATTAAAAATGGTAAAGCAAGTAAAATAGGAAATCCAGAAAAAGTAATATTAATAGATGGATATGTAGTAGACTTAACAAATAAAACAATTTCAGCATTAAAAGATTTTGAAACAAAAGAAGAGGATGCATTTTTAGCGGCATTACAAAATATAAAAAGTATAAAAGTCGAAAAAGATAGAAAAAAAGGAAATGGAGCTAGAATAATAACAATTATTCACGAAGGAGAAAAAGAGCCAACTGTAATAGAAATAAACAGAAATAATCAGATTACGGGCTTGACATGTAGCAGAATAACTCAAATAGATAATAATTTCTTAAAATATAGTGATAAACTTGAAAAAATATCATTACCTAACTTGAAAAGTATAGAAAATTTTCAAGGCTTAAATCTAGAAGAAGCTAACTTTCCAATGTTAGAAACAATTGGAGATAATTTTTTGTTTTTTAACAAAAAAATAAAAGAAATAAAATTGCCTAAAGTTAAGCAGATTGGAAATGGGTTTGGCTCATATTCTAGTTTGGAAATTGTAGAAATCCCACTAATAGAAGAAGTAGGAAAAAATTTTCTATGTAATACAGAGAATTTGAAAGTAGTAAATGCAAATAATTTGAGATTAGCTGGAGATTCTTTTGCTAAAGATGCAGTAGGTAAAGATATTAGAATAGTATTACCAATGCTAGAAGAGGTTGGAGATGATTTTTGTGCAAATTCAGAAGCTGGAGTGGTAATAACACCGTCATTAAGAAAAGCAGGTAAAAATTTTTTGCAGAATTCATCAGTCAGAATATTGAGTGCAAATAATTTAGAAGTACTTGGAAGTTGGGGATTAACTGATTTAAAAAATATACAAGTAATCTATATGGCAAAATTAAAAATGGCTGGTGAAAGATTTTGTGCAAATAATGATAGTTTGCTAGAGGCTTGTTTCCCAGAATTAGAAAGTGTCGGAAAATGTAGTTTTACATATAATCAATCATTAAGAGCTTTAAGTTTACCAGTGATTAATGAAATTGGCAAACAAAGTATAAACTATTGTGATAGTTTAGTAATATTTAATGCACCGGAGCTTAAAAAAATAGATGAAAAGTCTTTGGACTGTCATAGACTAAGTATATTAGGTTTACCAAAATTACAAGGCAATGTTCCTATTATATGCTATTTACCAACTGTCAGAAAAATTGATTATGAAAATTGTATAGAGTTAGATAAATTCATTAGGAGTAATTGTGAACAAAAGTATAAGCAAGGAATAATAAAATCAATGGATTTATCTATAATGGATAAACATAGTGAAATTTGTAGCTCTGAAATTGAAATAGTTCAAAAAGAAATAGAAGAAAGAAAATATAAAGAAAAAAATAAAAACTAATAATAAAAGTAAATTTGAAAAATAATGAATGAAGAAGGAGAGCTTTATGGAATATAGTAAATGCTTAGCTCAAGTTGATGAAGTATTAAAATATTTAGAACCAGAAGCATTAAGAAAAATTCCACACGATATAATAGATTTAATTAAAGATAAAAAAGATAAAGAATATATATGGACATACGATATAACTAAAAATCTAGAAGAACAAAAACTTGACAGAAAATCTATAGCAATTTTGTCATATTTAAATATGCAATATTTACTTAATGACGAACAAAGAAATTGGATGAAAAAAATGCATAGATTAAATGAACAAAAACAAGAAGAAGAAAGGAAAAGAAAATTCAACTCTCAAGATATTTTTAATAATAACATTGAAAATAAACCAAAAGAAAATTATTATATCATAAAAAAAACAACAAAAGATAATTGGTATACAAAAATATTACTCTACATAAGGAGTTTATTTTACAAAAAGTCTTGATTTATTCATATTTTGTGGTATAATAATATAGCATTTTATGAGAAAAGGAAGGATATATAATGAGCTTAAAACAAGAAAAAACAGAAAATAAAAATGAACTAAAATTAACATTTACAGTACCAGCTTCAAGATTTGAAGAAGCAATAATGGATGTATTTAAAAAGAGTGCTAAATACTTCAACATACCAGGATTTAGAAAAGGAAAAGCACCATTCAAAATAGTAGAAAGATATTATGGAGATAATATCTTTTATGAAGATGCATTTAATGAATTAGCTCCAGTTGTTTATGATGAAGAAGTAAGTGAAAATAAAATAGAAGTAGCAAGTAGACCACAAATAGATGTTGTTCAAATGGAAAAAGGCAAAGACCTTATATTTACAGCAATAGTTGCTACAAAACCAGAAGTTAAACTTGGAAAATATAAAGAAATTCCATTAAAGAAAATAGAATACAAAGTAACTGACGAAGATATAGACCATGAAATAAATCATATGGCTGAACATAACTCAAGAATTGTTACTGTAGAAGGCAGAGAAGTTAAAGATAAAGATATAGTAACAATAGACTTTGAAGGATTTGTTGATGGAAAAGCATTCGAAGGTGGAAAATCAGAAAATTATGAATTAACAATAGGTAGCAAAACATTTATTCCAGGATTTGAAGACCAAATAATTGGAATGAAAAATGGAGAAGAAAAAGACATAAAAGTTACATTCCCTAAAGAATATTTCTCTAAAGAATTAGCTGGAAAAGAAGCTACATTCCATGTTGTATTACATGCAATCAAAGAAAAACAAATGCCAACAATTGATGATGAATTTGCTAAAGATGTTAGTGAATTTGATACTTTAGAAGAATTAAAAAACAATATCAAAGAAAAAATGCAAGAAGAAAATGATGAAAGAGCAAAGCATGAAACAGAAGATGCTGCTATAGAAGAAGTATGCAAAAATACTAACATAGAAATTCCAGAAGGAATGATTGAATTAGAAATAGATAATATTATGCAAAACTTAGACCAAAGACTAAGCTATCAAGGACTTAACTTAGAACAATACTTAAAAATGATGGGCAAGACAGAAGCTGACTTTAGAAAAGATTATAAAGAACAAGCTGAAAAGAATGTTAAAACAAGATTAGTTCTTGAACAAATAGTAAAAGACGAAAAAATTAAAGAAGACGAAAAATACATCAAAGAAAAATTAGAAGAAATGGCTAAACAATATAATAAAAAAGTAGAAGACTTAGAGAAAAATGAAGAACTTAAAAATTATTTAGCTGAAAGCTCTAAAACAGAACAAGCAGTAAAATTAATAGTAGATAATGCAAAAATATCTAAGAAATAATAAATGAACTAAATAATGTAATAAATGGGGAAAGTTGGAGATAATTATTATATATCTCTAACTTTTTCTTTCAAAAAGGTTGATATATTATAAAAAAATATATATAATATGTTAGTATTAAAAATATATATAGAAAAGTAAAATACTTTTTAGAAATTAATTTAAATAAGGCTATGCCTTAGGAAAGGATATAATATGAAAGACTTTAATGATAGTTTAGTACCATATGTTATTGAACAATCAGCAAGAGGAGAAAGATCATATGATATTTTCTCAAGACTATTAAAAGATAGAATAATATTTTTAAGCGAAGATGTAAATCAAACATCTGCAAGTTTAGTAATAGCACAAATGCTATTTTTGGAATCAGAAGATCCAGATAAAGAAATATCTTTATACATAAATTCACCAGGAGGATCTGTTTCAGATGGATTTGGTATAGTAGATACAATGAATTATATCAAATGCCCAGTAACTACAATTTGTGTAGGTATGGCAGCAAGCATGGGTGCTGTACTTTTAGCATCAGGAGAAAAAGGTAAAAGATTTGCAACACCTAATGCAGAAATTTTAATTCATCAACCATTAATTGGTGGTCAAGGTGGAGGACTTTCTGGTCAAGCAACAGAAATTAAAATTCATGCAGACCAAATGATTAAAACTAGAGAGAAAATTAACAAATTATTAAGTGATAGAACAGGTCAACCAATTGATGTTATTGAAAGAGATACAGAAAGAGACCATTATATGACAGCTCAGGAAGCTTTAGCTTATGGCTTAATCGATGGAATAATGGATAAAAGAAAATAGAAAGGAATGAATTCTAATGCCAAAAAAGACTCAAAGTATAAGATGCTCTTTTTGTGGAAAACCACAAGAAAGTGTTCATAAAATGGTTGCAGGTCCTGGAGTATATATTTGTAATGAATGTATACAGGTATGTAATAATATTCTAGAAACAGATGATTATGAAGAATTTGATGAAAGATATACTTTAAATGAGGAAGAAAAATTACCTACACCTGCAGAAATTAGAAAAATTTTAGATGAATATGTTATAGGTCAAGATGAAGCTAAAAAAACTTTATCAGTTGCAGTATATAATCATTATAAACGTATAAATAGTGAAGAAGAAAAATCAGATGATGATGTAGAAATACAAAAAAGTAATGTACTTTTACTAGGACCTACAGGATGTGGAAAAACATTCTTAGCTCAAACACTTGCTAAAATATTAAAAGTTCCATTTGCAATAGCAGATGCAACTACACTTACAGAAGCGGGATATGTTGGTGAAGATGTTGAAAATATTCTTTTAAAATTAATTCAAGCAGCAGACTATAACATAGAAAAAGCCGAAAAAGGAATTATATATATTGATGAGATAGATAAGATTTCAAGAAAATCTGAAAATCCATCAATAACAAGAGATGTTAGTGGTGAAGGTGTACAACAAGCTTTACTTAAAATAGTTGAAGGAACAGTAGCATCAGTACCACCACAAGGAGGAAGAAAACATCCTCATCAAGAATTCATACAAATAAATACATCTAACATATTATTTATATGTGGAGGTGCTTTTGAAGGATTAGACAAAATAATAGGTGAAAGAATAGGTAAAAAAGCTATAGGATTTGGTACAAATATTCAAAGTGCTAAAGAAATAGATAAATATAAAGTATATGAACAAATGTTACCTCAAGACTTATTAAAATTTGGTTTAATTCCAGAATTTGTAGGAAGATTGCCAATTATAGCAACTCTAAGAGAACTAGATAGAAATGCTCTTATAGATATAATGACAAAACCTAAAAATGCTCTAGCAAAACAATACAAAAAGCTTCTTGAAATGGATGGAGTAGACTTAGAGTTTACTGATGATGCACTAGAGGCAATTGTAGATAAAGCTATTGAAAGAAAAACAGGAGCAAGAGGTTTACGTTCTATAATGGAAGAAACAATGAGGGATATTATGTATGATATACCTTCAAATCCTAAAATTGTTAAATGTACAATTACAAAAGATACAGTTTTAGGTAAAGAGAAGCCAGAAATAGAAATTGATGAAAATAGAGTAGAAAAACCTAAAAAGGTAAAAAGACATAAAACTGAAGCAAAAGAAACTGCATAAAATATAAATATATGTTTTTATATTAAATAAAAATATGAAAACATATATTTTTTATTTTTCAATAGCATACTTAATTATATTTATAAAAATATTTAAATAAAATAAATCAAGCCGTGGGGCAGGTGACCCACGGCTGTTTGGTGATGTTAATTGAACAAATAGCTGATGATGTTGCCGAAGAAGGGGGAGATTCCTATGATTTTGTGTTCAAACTCCTCTTTGCTAGAGTTTTTGAACACAAATGTTGCTTTTTCAAGCCTTTGCTTGTTGAAAAAGTAGACCACCCTAACCAACACGGCGTTGTTAGCATCAACTCGGTTAAAGAACCGCTTGTCTTTTGAGGACATTTTTTCTTCGATGCTATTAAGCATTTCGGGAATGAAGTCCTCAGGGGTGTAACGACGAAGAAGTTTGGGGTTATCTCTTAGGGCAGCCACATACACTGCCCACAGATACATCTTGTCTCCGTTAGTCAGCTGATTGCGAGAGTTGCAGGATTTGGCAACATAAATGCCATGATCTGCATTCTCGAACAGCTCATTCGTAGAGACCGTTTTGTACTGAGAGTTTTTCAACCCCATCCGATAAATTTCAACCGACATATGCTCATACCACCTTTCTAAAATAGTCGGTACTAATTATTATACCATAAATGTAGGTAAAAGTCAATTTAGCAAAAGACAAAATGTTATTTGTTGGAAAAATATCACTAATATAAATCTTAATAAAATATTAATTGAAAGATGTGAAATAAGCTGATATAATAATAAAAATAAACAAAAATGGTATAAATATAAAAAAGTAGAATAATACTTAAATTTTAAGGGGATATTATGAACACAATTTTATTAGTAGAAGACAGTGAATCAATTATAATGGGATTAAAATACTCATTAGAGCAAGAAGGATTTAAAGTAATAACAGCAAAAACAATAAAAGAAGCAAAAAAATATAAAGATTATGATTTGATTTTATTAGATATATCTCTTCCAGATGGTAATGGATTTGACTTTTTTAAAGAAATAAAGAAAAAAGAAAACGTACCAGTAATTTTCTTAACTGCATTAGATGAAGAAATTAATATTGTTAAAGGGTTAGATTTAGGAGCAGAAGACTATATTGTAAAGCCATTTAGAGTTAAAGAATTAATTTCAAGAATAAAGGTAGCATTAAGAAGGTACAATAAAATATCTAATTATGTAATAAGTGTTAATGGTATAGAACTAGATACTGAAAATATGGAAGTAAAAAAGAATGGAAAACTAATAGAACTTACAAGTTTAGAATTTAAAATATTACTTCTTTTATTTACAAATAAAAATAAGCTAGTTACAAGAGATATGTTATTAAATAAAATATGGGATTTAGCAGGAAACTTTGTAAATGATAATACTCTTACAGTATATATAAAAAGAATAAGAGAAAAAATAGGAGACAGTGAAGGAAAAATTATAAAAACTATTAGAGGAGTAGGATATAAAGTAGATGAAAAAAACTAAATTTATTTTAAGTATATTAATACTTTTGTGTATAGCGGTTATAATAAATGTCTTTGTATTAACAAATGAATTTAATAATTCTATGCAAGAATATAATGCTGGAGTATATGAATTAATAGGGTTAATTAAAGAAAAATATCCTGATGTATCTGAAAAAGATATTATTAATATATTAAATGGCAAAGAAAATAAAGAATATATTAAAGGTGGAGAAAATATAGTTAAAAATTATGGAATAGAAAATAAAGAATCTGCTATATTGAAATTAGAAGAATCAAAAAATAATCTTATTATATATTCTTCAGGTATAATAATAACTTTAGCTTTTTTTATTACATTATTTTGGTTATTTAATAATTTCCTTCAAAAAAGAAAAATATCTAAAATTACTGAATATATAAAAGAAATAAATAGAAAAAACTATGAACTTAAAATTAAAGAAAATGGAGAAGATGAATTATCTAATTTAAGAAATGAATTATATAAAATAACAATAATGCTTAAAGAAGAAGCGGAAAATTCTAAAAAAGATAAAAAGTTTTTAGCAAAAAGCCTTCAAGATATTTCTCACCAAATAAAAACACCACTTACTTCAATATCTATTATGCTTGATGAAATAAAAGATAATGAAAATATGGATAGTGTAACAAAGCAAAAATTTATTTATGAAATAAGTAGACAAGTCGAAAACATAAGCTTTTTAACTATATCTTTACTTAAATTATCTAAACTAGATAGTGGAACAGTTGAATTTGAAAAAGAAAATTATGATTTACAAAAGCTAGTTAATGAAGCTATAAAAAATCTAGAAATACCTCTAGAGATAAAAAATCAAGAGGTAATTACTTCTTTAAAAGAAACATATATAATTGGTGATTATAAATGGACATTAGAAGCAATTACAAATATAATAAAAAATTGTATAGAACATACCAAAGAAAATAAAAAGATATATGTAAAACTTAGAGAAACTAATGTATATACAGAATTAATTATCAGAGATGAAGGAGAAGGAATAGAAGAAAAAGATTTAAAACATATTTTTGATAGATTTTATAAAGGTAAAAATTCATCTGAAAATAGTTTTGGAATAGGACTTTCACTTTCAAAATCTATTCTAGAAAAACAAAATGCTTCAATAACTTGTACATCAATACTACATGAAGGAACAACATTTAAAATATATTTTTATGAAAGATAATATAAAAGAAATACAATCATAAATAATGAAAATCTATCAATAAATAATGATATAACAATATAATAATATAATAATAATTTTATTAATAAAGCTGCTTACAAAGTATAACAAATATTTTATAAGCAGCTCTTTTTATACATAAGATTATTAGAAAATAAAATAAAAAATATAATTAGTATATTAATTGTCATTTAATTGTCACTTTAAGTAAGTATAATATATTTAAAAGAAAATAAAAAAGGAGGATCGTATAATTTATACGAAATAAATTTATGGAAATTTTAAGAGTTGAAAATTTAAGCAAAAAATATGGAAAAGGGGAAAATGAAGTAATTGCAGTAGACAATGTTAGTTTTTCAGTGGAAAAAGGAGAATTTTTAGCAATAGTAGGAAGCTCTGGAAGCGGAAAATCTACTTTACTACACTTACTTGGAGGAGTAGATAGACCAACATCTGGCAAAGTTTATGTAGATGGAAAAGATATTTATTCTTTAAGTGATGATAACTTAGCAATATTTAGAAGAAGACAAGTAGGAATAATATATCAATTCTATAACTTAATACCAATATTAAATGTTGAAGAAAATATTACTCTTCCATGTGACTTAGATGGAAATAAGGTTGATGAAAAAAGACTGAATGAATTACTAAAAAGTTTAGGATTAGAAAATAGAAGAAAACATCTTCCAAATGAATTATCTGGAGGACAACAACAAAGAGTATCTATTGGTAGAGCTTTAATTAATAATCCTGCAATAATTTTAGCGGATGAACCAACTGGAAACTTAGATTCAAAAGCTAGTGAAGAAATTGTTGAATTATTAAAACTAACAAATAAAAAATATAAACAAACAATAATTATGATAACACATAATCTAGAAATAGCAAATGAAGCAGATAGAGTACTTACAATAGAAGATGGAAAAATAGTTAAAGAAAAATAAGAGGGAAAGGAGTAAAGATATATTATATATATCATGTAAGGAAAATGAAAATTTTAAATAAGCTCACTTTAAAAAGTTTAAAGCTTAATAAGAAAAGAACATTAGTTACAATAATAGGAATAATACTCTCTACTGCATTAATTACAGTAGTTGCAGGTATGGTAACAAGTAGCCAAGCTACATTAAAAGAATATTTTAGAAATACAAATGGAGATTATGAAGTAGAATTTAAAAATGTACCACTAGAGGATTTATCGTATATAGAAGAAAACAGAAACATAGATAATTATTTTCTAACATCTAGTATTGGTTATGCAAGATTTAAAGAATCTACAAATGAAAATAAACCATATTTTTATATCTTAGGAATAGATAGTAGTGCTAAAGATAAACTTCCAATTAATTTAACAGAAGGAAGATTTCCTACAAATAGTAGTGAAATAGTAATAAGCAAAAACATTTATGATTATATGCTATCTGAGGGAGATGACTTAGAATTAGCAGAACCTGAAAATCCATTAGAAATAGGAGACACTTTAAACTTAGATGTATCAAAAAGACTTTTAGATGGGAAAGAACTAGATCAAGATGATATTTATACAGAAGATGAATATTTAGAAACAATGTATACTAAAGAATATACTATTGTAGGAATAATGGAAAGAGTAAATTATGAACTAGAACCATATTCTGCACCTGGATTTACTGCACTTACTTATTTAGATGTAAATAATCTAGGAAAAACAGCAAATATATATGCAAATTTTACAAAAGAAGGATTACGAAATTATAAAGAAGTATTAAGTAATATTTTAGGATTAGATTTAAATTATGAAAAAGAGAATAACTATGTAGATATAATGGAGCTTAGTACTGGAACTGCAAAAGAAGAAGTTGGAAGTAAATATGATATTGGACTTAATACTAGCTTACTACAAATAGAAGGAGTAGGAGTTAATAGCTCATATATGAGGATGTTATATCTAGTTGGAATAGTCGTTCTAGTTATAATAATAATTTCAAGTGTATTTGTAATAAGAAATAGTTTTGCAATATCAATAACTGAAAGAACAAGGCAATATGGAATGTTATCATCTATAGGTGCAACAAAAAAGCAAATAAGGAAAAACGTATTATTTGAAGGATTTGTGCTTGGAATTATAGGAATTCCATCAGGAATAATATTAGGAATTCTAGTAAACTGGATTTTAGCAATTGTTTTAAATAATTTAATAAAAAATATTGCAGAAGATGTGGCTTTCATATATTCTCTTCCAATTTTAGCAATAATATTCTCTATAGTTTTAGGAACAATTACAATTTACTTTTCATGTAGGTCATCTGCAAGAAGAGCATCAAAAGTATCTCCAATTGATGCAATAAGAAGTAGTGAAGATATAAAAATAAAAGGTAAAAAAGTAAAATCACCTAAAATAATCAAAAAGATTTTTGGAGTAGGTGGAGATATTGCATACAAAAACTTAAAAAGAAATAAGAAAAAATACCGTACAACAGTAATTTCATTAGTTGTAAGTATATTTATCTTTATATCAGTTACATCGCTTGTGCAATATGGATTTAATATATCAAATCAATCATTTCAAGATTATAAATATAATTTGAGTGTATTCGTAAATAGAAATATGGAAAATGGAGAAGCATATAATTTATATAAACAAATAGCAAAGAATGAAAATATAAAAAGATATTCTATTACAAAATTTAGCTTTATTACAATGAATAAAAATGAACTAAAGCTTACTGATGAAGGAAAAAAATATTTAGAAAGTTTTTCAAGTAATGTTGAAGAAGATAATACATATAATGTAACAATGGTATCAATTGGTAATGAAGAATATAATAGATATTTAAAAGATTTAGGATTAAATTATGAAGATGCTAAAGATAAAATAATATGGATAGATGACTTTGAAAGATATATATATAATAATGATGATGGAAGTTATAAAAAATATATTGGAGAATTATATGAATATAATAAAAATGATGAGATTAAATTCAATACTTTAAAAGATGGAACTTATACAGTAGAAGGCACTGCAAAAATAATAACTCAAACGACCAAGAAACCTATGGGATTAGAAGGCTCATCATATAATCAAGGTGTAATGGTAGTAAGTGATGAATTTATGGATAAAATGAATTGGTATTTTGGTAGCCTTTATGTAGATGTAGATAATCCAGATAAATTTGAACAAGAAATAAAGAAGGAATATAAAAATGTAAATACATACAATATAGAAGCGGAAGCAAATAGAGAAACTTCCTTAATTATAATAATTGCAATATTCCTATATGGATTTATAATAGTAATATCATTAATAGGAGTTACAAATATTTTTAATACAATAACAAGTAATATGAATTTAAGAAGCAAAGAATTTGCAAATCTAAAATCAATAGGAATGACTAAAAAAGAATTTAATAGAATGATTAGATTAGAAAGCATATTCTATGGCTTAAAATCAATAATTATAGGTGTACCACTTGGAGTGCTTGGTTCATACTTACTTTATCTAGCATTTAATGAAGGAATAATGATGCCATATACATTTCCACTAATGCCAACAATCATAGCAGTAATAATTGTATTCTTATTAATTGGTGGTATAATGAAGTATTCACTAAACAAAATAAACAAGCAAAATATAATAGAGACAATAAGAAAAGATAATATATAACTAAGATTAGGCAGTCTAAAAAAGACTGCCTATATTTTTAACTAAAAAATAATTGTAACAAAAATGTAATATTTAAAATATTGACTATAACAAAAAATAAATATAAAATAATAAAAGATTTATTCTATTTTATATAAATAGTATAAGTACATTGAAAATCAAATATTCAAGAAAAAAGAAATGCACAAATACTATTTATATAAGTGGACATAATTAAACAAAAGATAAAAATATAAAAGAAAATACATAAAAAATAAGTATAAACTTATAAAAATTAAGAAAAATAAGCAAACTAAAGAGAGGAGAATGTTTATGAAAGAACAAAACAAAAAATACTTGAATATTAAAAAAATAAAAAAA
>CAWVEX010000046.1:0-9144 GCA_963928415.1 Bacillota bacterium
TGTATTTCAAGACAACTTTGGTGGGGACATAGAATACCAGCATATTATTGTGATGATTGCAAGGCAGTTACTGTTTCTAAAGAAAAGGCAGTAAAATGCGAAAAATGTGGTAGCACAAATATTCACCAAGATTTAGATACATTAGATACATGGTTTAGTTCAGCATTATGGCCATTTTCAACAATGGGTTGGCCAGATATAAATAAAGAAGATTATAAAACATTTTATCCAACAAATTGCTTAGTAACAGCATATGATATAATATTCTTCTGGGTTGCAAGAATGATATTTTCAGGACTATATGCAACAGGTAAAAAACCATTTAGTGATATAGTAATGCATGGATTAGTAAGAGATAGCCAAGGAAGAAAAATGTCAAAGAGTTTAGGTAATGGCATTGATCCAATTGAAGTAATGGATAAATACGGAACAGATAGCTTAAGATTTTCTGTTTTATCAGGAACTACAATGGGTAATGATATTAAATATATGCCAGAAAAATTAGACCAAGCTTCTAATTTTGCAAACAAGATATGGAATGCAGCTAAGTTCATTACTATGAATGCAGCATCTGATGAAGAAATAAAAGAATTTAGTAAAAATGTAAAAGGTCTAAAACCTGAAGATAAATGGATAATTGGAAAATTAAATAAATTAATAGATGAAGTTACAGAAAACATTGAAAATTACGATTTAGGAATTGCTTTAGACAATATTTATACATTTCTTTGGGATGAATTTTGCGATTGGTATATAGAAATGAGCAAAACTAGATTTAATACAGAAGATAAAGTTATTGTATCTTATGTATTAGATTATGTATTTAGAAATTCACTTAAGTTACTACATCCATTTATGCCATTTATTACAGAAAAACTATATTCTAATTTAGTAAATTATGATAACAAAGACATAATAATATCAGATTGGCCAGTAGATTCAAAAGAAAATTTTGAAGAAGATATGGAATATATTGAAGAAATAAAAAATACAATAGTACAAATTAGAAATATAAGAACAAATATGAATATTCACCCATCTAAAAAAGTACAATTAATTGTTGTTACAAATAACAAATCTTATGTAGAAAAAATTAAACTAGATGAAGAATTTATCAAAAAACTAGGACTTGGTAGCAAATTAATAGTTCAAAATAATGAAGATGGAATAGAGTCTAATGCAATAAGTATATCTAATGCTAATCTAAAAGTATTTATGCCATTTAATGAGTTAGTAGATATAAAAGAGGAGTTAAATAGACTTGAAGAAGAAAAGACAAAACTTGAAAGCGAAGTTGAAAGAAGTAACAAAATACTTTCAAATCAAGGATTTATATCAAAAGCTCCTAAGGCAAAGGTAGATGAAGAAAAAGAAAAATTAGAAAAATATACTAAAATGCTTGAAGAAACTAAGGAAAGAATAGAAAATATAAAAAAATAATAAAGCATAAAAGTACTATTAGATAGGTAAAGAATAAACATTTACCTATCTAATTATATAAAAAAAGTCTAATTTTATAAAGTATCGAAAGGACTGATAATATGGATAAAAAATCAAAAGAAAAAAATAAAAATAAAAAAATTGAAAAAAATGAAGATATAAAAAAAGAAAATAAAGAAAAAAGTAAAGAAAGAGAAAAAAACAAAGTAAATAAAATAATACTAACTATATTATTAGTATTAGTAATGATAGTAATTGCAATAGGAATTATCTTTGGTGGAAGGATAATTAATAAAGTAAAATTAGATAGAGAGTTAGGTAATCTAGCAGATAAAGAAACTTCATCAGAGGCAAATATTACTCTAGTAACATCAGGAGAATTTGGAATAGTTGAACAAAAAATAAAAGAATATTATGATGAATATCTAGATTTGAGAAATCAATTTATGGATAAAGTAAATGATGAAAAGCTAGAAGATATATTACAAACAGAAAACTATAATACTGATGGACCAGAGTTTACTGAATCAGTTAATTATTTAAATACATCAAAAGAAGAATTTAATAATATAGCAAATAAACTATTAGATTTACTATCAAAGGAAAATATATTATCAAGAATAGAAAATGAGTCAATTAGTGATTATTATAAAGATTTATATAAAGGATACTTTATAGAAGGAGATAAGCTTGCAAGTACTTTTGAGGAAACTTATCAGGATGTAAAAGATGTCCAAAGTTTAATGAATAATTTATATGACAATGAAATAAAAATACTAAACTTTTTAACCGAAAACAAAGAAAACTGGGAAGTATTAGATGATCAGCTAACATTTGATGATGACGCGCTTTCAGAAGAATACAATAATATGAAAGAAAATTTATATAGTGAGCAATAAAAATAATGTCGAAAACTTGTCAAATTTCGACAAAATATCTTATGGAAAATAATACCAAAAAGAACTATAATATTTAAAGTTAATATTATGGTTCTTTTTTTAGTTCCATAAGAAAAAAGTAGGAGGTAATAATGTGATAGTTGAATTTAACAAAGAGGATAAGAAGCTTACATTTAAATTGACCGAAGATATTGACCAACACACGGTAGAAAAAGTTAGGAGGAAAATGGATAATGAAATTAAAGGATATATTCCAAGAAAAGTTGTATTTGATTTTAGTAACATCTCTTTTATGGATAGCGCTGGGATAGGAATGGTTTTAGGAAGATATAAATTAGTTAAAATGCTAAATGGAAATTTAGAAATTATAAATGTAAATAAATCAATGAAAAAAATTTTTGATATGAGTGGAGTATCAAGAATAATAGATATTAAAGAGGAGGATAAAAATGAAGGGGTTATATGATAATGAAATGAAATTAGAATTTGTGAGTAAAACTAATAATGAAGCATTTGCAAGAATTGCAGTAGCTGCATTTGTATCACAATTAGACCCTACAATAGATGAGTTATCTGACATAAAAACAGCTGTATCAGAAGCTGTAACTAATAGCATAATTCATGGATATGAAGATGAAGAAGGAATAGTTAAAATAACTGCTAAGCTATTTGGAAATAATGTAGAAATAGAAGTATCAGATAATGGTAAAGGAATAAGCAATATAGAAGAAGCAAGAAAACCCCTATATACTTCTAAACCAAATATGGAAAGATCAGGTATGGGCTTTACAATAATGGAAAGCTTTATGGATTATGTGACAGTAGAATCAGCAGTAGGTTTAGGAACAAAGGTAACTATGAAAAAAAGAATTACAAGCTTAGAAGAATAAATACATATTTTCTTTAATATAATTAGGAGAAAAGGTTATGGATGAAACTCTAAAAAAACAGATACTTGAAGTGCAAGCAGGAAATAGAGAAGTATTAAATGACCTAATAAAACAGAATAATGGATTAATTTGGAGCATTGTTAAAAGATTTGAAGGAAGAGGATATGAACTAGAAGATTTATATCAAATAGGAGCAATAGGATTTATAAAAGCAGTGCAAAAATTTGATTTTTCCTTTAATGTAGCATTATCTACATATGCAGTATCATTTATAATAGGAGAAATAAAAAGATTTTTAAGAGATGATGGAATGATTAAAGTATCAAGAGGGATAAAATCAACTTGTCAAAAAGCTTTAAAAATAAAAGAAGATTACGAAAAACAAGGTAAAAAAATAGGTATAGATGAAATTGCAAAAATGCTCAAAGTTTCCAAAGATGAAGTAATAGCATCATTAGAATATAAAAATTGTTTAGAATCATTATATGATAAAGAAGATGAAGATGGTCTGTGTTTGATAGACAAAATTAAATGTAATGAAAATGAAGAAGAAAAAACTGTAAATAAAATAGCATTAAAAGAAGGAATAAAGAAATTAAAACCTAGAGAAAGAGAAATAATATTTTTAAGATATTTTAAATGTCAAACTCAAAAAGATGTAGCAAGATTAGTTGGAATAAGCCAAGTTCAAGTATGTAGAATAGAAAAACAAGTACTTCAAACTTTAGAAGAAGAACTAAAAGAAGCTTAATAAATTAGTAAAGGGGAATAAATATAAAAAGGAGGCATAGTGAAAAAAGTTTATATTATATTGTTTATGCTTATATTTTGCACTTTTGCTATACCAATAATATTTACAAAAAATACAGTAAGTGGCAAAATACAAAATGATACAAAAGAAATAAAAGAAAATACTATAGAAGAAATTCAAATGATAGATTATGATTATAAACAATATGATACTATTAAACTTTTACATGTAGATACTGGAGAGATAGAAGAACTTCCTTTAGATACGTATCTTTTAGGAGTAGTATCTGCTGAAATGCCAGCTAACTTTGAGCAAGAAGCATTAAATGCACAAGCCTTAGTTGCAAGAACATATACAATTTATTCAATAGTGCATAATCAAGGAAAACACGGAGATGCAGATATATGTGATGACTCTGGTTGCTGTCAAGCTTGGATTTCAAAAGAAGATAGGATGGCAAGATGGGATGAAGCGGAAAAAGAATCTAATTGGAGAAAAATAGAAACAGCTGTAAATACAACTGCAGGTAAAATTATTACATATAATGGAGCCGTTATCGATGCTTTTTTCCATTCTAATAGTGGAGGTGCAACAGAAGCTCCTGTAAATGTATGGGGAGGAACAAATTACCCATATCTTCAATCAGTAGAAACTGCAGGAGAAGATGCATATTCACAATATAGCTCAGAAGCTATATTTACTAAAGAAGAATTTAATAATAAAATATTAGCAAAACATTCAGATTTTACAATAGACTATAACAAAGAAGATGCTATAAAAATATTAGAATATACTGAATCTGGAAGAATTAAAACAATAAAAATAGGTAATTTAAATTTATCTGGAGTAGAAGTAAGAACTCTATTAGGTTTAAAATCTGCAAATTTTACTGTAAATATAGATGGAGATAATATAAAGTTTGAAGTAACAGGTTATGGTCATGGTGTGGGAATGAGCCAAACTGGTGCAGATAGTATGGCTAAATCAGGAAGCAATTATGAAGAAATAGTAAAACATTTCTATACAGGTGTAGAAATAACAGATATGTAAATGATTAAAATTATATAAAATAAAACTTAACAACAAATATAAAACAATAAAAATAAAATAGATATAAAAAATCAAAATCCCTTAACAAATAATGTATATTTCTCTAAATTAAGGAAATAATCAAATTAATAGATTATTTCAAGGAGGATATATATGAGAAGAGAGAAGAGAAATAATAATGTAGAGGATAAAGTAAAATGGGGAAAATTAGTTAGCTTTATTATAGCTATAATTTTATTAATAATTGCTATTTCAGCATCAATGAGCCAAGAAAAAACAGTTGGAAATATTAGTTTTAATAGAAACTTAACTGAAACAAATACTCTAGAATCAGCTAGCTCAGATTTAAGTAAAAGTGTAAATCAAATCTTAATACAAAACAATGTTGGTGGAGATAATGAAGAAGAAAGTGATGATGAATTAAATGAAATACAAAGTTCTTTAATTACTAACCAAACTGAAAATAATGAAAGTGATAAAGAAGTATATACAAATGTAACTGCTTCAAATGAGGAAGTAGCAAATGAAAATAATGTAAATTATGAAAATACTACTCAATTTATATTCCCGGTAGAAGGAGAAGTAATAAAAGAATTTGCAAAAGATAATTTAATTTATTCTGAAACTTTAGAAGAATGGATAACACACACAGGTATTGATATAAAAGCAGATAGAACTACAATAGTAAAATCAGTATCAGATGGAACTGTCAAATCTATAAAAAATGATCCAAGATACGGTCTAACAGTTACAATAGAACATTCAGATGGATATACAAGTCTATATTCAAGCTTACTTACAGCTGAATTTGTAAAAGAAGGAGAAAAGGTAACTCAAGGTCAAACAATAGGAACAGTTGGAAATAGTGCCGTATTTGAAGTAGCAGAAGATAATCATTTACATTTTGAGCTATTAAAAGATGGAAGCAATATAAATCCTGAAATGTATTTGAAATAAAAAAATATATAGCCTTGTGAAAAAAATACTCACAAGGCTTTCATATTAGTAAGACAAATTAACAATAAAAGTAAACATAAATACAAAAACGACAAAATATTACAAAAAATGTAAATGTAATATAAATGTAATATTTGCAAATTTAAACTCAAATATGAGGAAAAACTAGCTTTAGTACCGCTTTTTCGCCTTTGACTTTTACTTAATTAAATGATAAAGTAATATCATATTGAGAAAAGTAGGTGATTAAATGATTTACCAGAATGATATTGCAAACTTAGAGTCAGACATTAGAAAGAAAATAGGGCAAAAAATTATTGTCAAAGGTTCTTTAGGAAGGAGTAAGTTATTTGAAAAAGAAGCTACTATAGAAAAAGCTTATACTAACATATTCATAGTTAAGTATGAAGAAAACAAAAGAAGTGTATCTTATCAATATAAAGACGTATTAACAAGAACTGTAGAGGTTGATGTTTTTGATGGTGAAGGATATAGCCCATTAATCCCACCTTTAGTTAAAGCGCCAAAGAAAATAAAAGCAGTACTTTAATACTAATTTGAACGCTAAATAAGCGTTCATTTTTATATGTTACAAAAATGAAATATAAAATACTTGACTAATATTAAATAAATGTTATATGATAATAAAAAATAAATAAAATTAAAAAACTAAGGAAGGGAGAAAAAATGAACATTAGAAAAGATTTAAAAAAAATTAAAAAGGATGTAAAAGGTATAACCTTAATAGCACTTGTCGTTACTATCATAGTCCTACTAATTCTAGCAGGAATAGCTCTAAACCTTACAATAGGGGAAAATGGATTATTTACAAGAGCCCAGAATGCAGCAAATACTTGGCAACTTGCAGAACAAAATGAACAAAATGCAATGAATAGTTTAGCAAGTTGGATAGATGAAAATATTCCAAAGGGACCAGAACCAATATCTGAAACAGAATCATATGTTGGATATTATGCAGACACAGATGGAGATAATGAAGCAGATGGAATAATATATGTAGATTTAGCTGACACTGAACATACAAGTGGTAGATGGAATAATAATAGTTTGAGTGACTGGGAATATACACCAGTAACAGAAGGTTTAAAACAATATGAAATAATTAGTGAAAGCTTTACAGGTTTTGGAGAACAATGGACAAAGCCTGTACTAAAAAAGATAGATGGAAGTGAAGGCGCAGATAGATTTTATGTAATGGCATTAGAAGATATAACAATAGAAACAACAGAAAAAACAGAAACAACTTTTTGTTGGTATGATGCAGCAAGTGGAAAGTTGGAGAAAATAGTTTCTACTTCAGACAATGATTTGGGACAAGGAAGAGCTAATACAGAGTATGTAATGTCTAAATGGAATGATCCAAGTTTACCTTGGGGTAACCATAATGATAATGGCACATATTTAGATATGTGGGGAGTAATAGAAGATGAAATAGATGCAGGATGGTTTGTACCTTCAAAATCAGAATGGGCAGCATTTGGAACTTTTGCATATGATAAATTAGGGGTTGATACAGATAATTATCCTTATTACGGTCTTAGTGATTGGTACTGGTCTTCTTCTGTGGACTCTGCTTACGGCGCGAGCAGCGTTGGCTTTGGCGATGGGTATATCTACGACGACTTCAATGTGGACGGCAACTATTCTGTGCGTCTGAGCACGACTTTCTAATTTTGTAAAAAATTAGAAAGCAAACAGCACGTTATGTAAATATATAAATAATGGAAAAGAAAAAATATGGAAAAGCAAAGCAAATCGAATAAGAACCATTGGACTCAAGGAAAAATTGATGATGCAACCAAAAAGATAAATCAAGAAATATATAAAAGAAACAGACAAGCTCCTATACATATTAAGATGGACGATATGGCAATATTTATTAATGATAAAATTACGAGAAGAGGAATAGCAAAAGGTCTTGTTTTTGTACAAGAAGATTTGAACAGAAATATTTTAGAAGCAGAAAAAAATACTGTAAAAGTTCTAATGATAAGTAATCCTCAAGAACAATATGATAGCCTTATTAGAGCAAAGCAAATAATGAAAGTTGAAATATGGACTGATATAAGATTTTTGATGATAAATAAAGCTATAACTCCTGGTGAAATAACAGAATTAATAAGAAGACAATTAGATATAGATAAAGACATAGATAGGTGGCTATCTGGAATTAAGAAAGCTATATCCGCCACAATGGGGTAAGATTAGCAAACTTTTGTTATTTAAATAAGAGATATTTAATATAATGAAAGTGGTTGCTCCACCAATATTAATTTGGTATTATCAAAAGTTAGAGCAATAGTAATTGTGAAAGTGAGATGTATTTTGGATTAAACTTAGTGATTGGTACTGGTCTTCTTCGCAGAACAATACTAACAACGCGTACAACGCTAACTTTAACAATGGGTATATCAACAACAACAATGTGAACAACAACAATTATGTGCGTCTGAGCACGAGTTTCGTTATATTAAATGAATGCCTTTCCGTATTGGAAGGGTATTTTTATAGGTGGTATTATTGGAAGATAAAATAACATTTGATGAATTATATGAAGCATATATTTTATGTTTAAAGAATAAAAAGAAAAAGATTGGAACATATAGTTTTGTGAATAATAATTTATGTGAGAACTTATTAAGATTACAAGAAGAATTAAATAATCGCATATATGTTCCTAAACAATCAAATTGTTATGTAATTACAGATCCTGCACTAAGAGAAATATATGCAGCTCAATTTTCAGATAGAATTGTACAACATTTTTATATGAAAGAAATAGAAGATATATTAGAAAGTGAACTAGCCATAGGCTGCTCATCATGTAGAAAGAGAAAAGGAAATGATTATGCCTTAAGGTTATTAAGAAAATATTTATTAGAAACATCAAATATATTTAAATTGCAATACATAGAAAGTCTTTTTTAATATTCATTTATTGCATCTTTCAAATATTGTTCATTTATTTCTATTAACAAATTACAAAAATATATAAAAACTATCGAAAAAATACTAATAAAAAGTATTGACAAAAAAATATTGTAAATATAAAATAAAGTAGAAATAAAAAAAACAAAGGAGAGATAACATATGATAATCGCTGAAAGCCTTGCGGCTGTACACACACACACACACA
>CAWVEX010000047.1:0-20946 GCA_963928415.1 Bacillota bacterium
AATCAGATAAATAAAAATAGAATAAAAAAGAATAAAAAAGAATAAAATTAATAATATAACAATATAATTAATAAAAGCTTAAAAGCAAGTAGTATCAAGGAGTACAAGTTATACTTTTTATATTTTACCCCTATATCACATTGCGTAAAACTTTGATAATACAAACCAATATCTTTATAAATGTGAAAATAAACAATCTACATAATATCAAAAACGTGAAACATTATACAATGCATGATATCAAAAACGTGAAATTTAATTGACTTGTGTAATAATATATTATATAATAACAATAGAGGTGAACTTATGTATAGAAAAATTTATCAAGAGTTATTAAATTGGAAAAATTCTAATATTGAAAAACCATTAATGATAATAGGAGCAAGACAGATTGGCAAAACATATATTATAGACGAATTTTGCAAAAAAGAATTTAAAGAATATATTTACATAAATCTATTAGAGCAAACTGAAATTATAAAAATATTTAAGGAAGAAATTAATATAGCTGAAAAATTTAATAGAATGAAAATTTATTTGGATAAAGACATTGATTTGGAAAACACCATAATATTTTTCGATGAGGTTCAAGAAAGTGAAGAAATAATAAGTGCTTTAAAATACTTTAATGAAAGTGAAGAACCTTTTAAAATAATTTGTGCTGGCAGTTTGCTAGGCGTAAAATTAAAAAGAATGCATTCATCATTTCCAGTAGGAAAAGTTAAAATGTTAAATATGTATCCTATGGATTTTGAAGAATTTTTAATTGCAAATGGTAGTAAATCACTCGTTGATGAAATAAAAAAATGTTATATAGAAAGTACACCAATGGATTCGGTATTGCATGAAAAAGCACTAAATTTATACAGACTATATATATGTGTTGGAGGAATGCCAGAAGCAGTAAAAAATTTAATTGCTAATGAAAAAGATATATTGAAATTTGATAAAACTATTATTGAAGATATTTATCAATCTTATCTAAATGATATGAATAAATATGTTTCAAATAAATTTGAAGCTAGCAAAATAGAAACAATATACAAATCTATTCCTTCGCAATTAGGAAATATGAGTAATAAATTTCAATATGGGAAAATATCCTCAAATGCACGAAAAAGAGATTATGAAACAGCATTGAATTGGCTACTTTCAAGTACAATGATTCATAAATGTTCTATATTAAAAAAGCCAGAAATTCCACCATTAGGTTTTATTATTGATGACCATTTTAAATTGTATTTAAGTGACATTGGAATTTTAGTAAATATGCTACAAGTAAAATATAATGATATTATATTAGATAATCTTTTACAATATAAAGGAATAATTGCGGAAAATTATGTTGCTACACAATTGGTAGCAAAAAATATCCCATTAATGTATTGGGAATCTGGAAATCAAGCTGAAATTGATTTCATCTTATATAATAATGATGGAATTATACCAATTGAAGTAAAGGCAAATGATAATGTTGGAAGTCAGAGTTTAAATGTTTATATAAAAAGATATCAGCCTAAATATGCAATAAGAATTTCTACAAAAAATTTTGGATTTTCTAATAATATAAAATCTATTCCTTTATATGCTACATTTTGTATAGATTAAGGGAAAGTGATTATTAAATCTAAGCGACAACTTACAATTTATAAAGGAGAATATTAAATAAATAATATTCTCTATTTTTTATCAAAGCAAAAGCAATAAGAAGGGAAGAGGTGACTACCTAATTTTCTAAAAATAATGATATAATATTAATAAAAAATAGACAGGACTGTAAAACAATTTTTAGAAAAATATTCTAATAAATTAAATTTAAGAATTTTATGAAATGTTTAAATTATTAGATTTTTATACAAATATTAAAAATTTCAAAATCGAACATTTGAACATTTAAAATATATTAGAAATTATTTTATTTAAAATCAATTTTAAAATAAATTTAATAATAAAAAATCTTTCATAAAAAGTTATTTAATATAATTATAATATATTAAGCCTTAAAATCGTTTTTAAGACGTTTTAATTATAAACTTAACAAGTTATATGTCCAATTTATATAAAATATTACAAGTGATATATATATAATATATAGAAATACTCAAAAAACAGCTAAATATCAATACTTTGAGAAAATGCTAAAAAGTGCCAAAAATACGACGCACGAGAATCGATTTTAAGGCGTTTTTATTTTTTAGACATATAGTTTCATTACCGCAAAATAAGGCTAAAATGAGAAATATGACAAAAATCAATTTTAAGACATTATTTTAATAAAATAATGAAATTATATATTGGGTAAAACAAATATTATATAGATATAAGTAATTAAAAATATAGTATAAAGATATTTAGAAAAGAATTATTAATAAATTAGATAAAAGTATTTAAAAATAAAAACATATATGATAAAATAATGAAGTAAATAAACTATTAATAAGAATATAATATTAGCAAATCCTAGAATAGCAAGGATTAGAAGAAATACAGCTATTCTTATTTAACTCCTGCTCCACATTGCGTAAAACTTTGATTTCACGCAACTTAATCAAAGTAGATATATAAAATTTATATAACCATATAATATAAATAAAAAATAAAAATGTCAATACTTTATTTGAAAAAATTTAAAATACCTTTAAACTCTTCCCACTCTCCTACTGAACGACAAAGTATTCGATATTTATTAATTGATACATCTTCAGGATAAACATTCTTGTAAAAATCATTATAAACAAAATAAATCCTTTTATAACGAATATCACTCTTAATTAATTGGTCAAGGTCGCGTAAAACATCATCAAGACTATTACAAGTATGTAAAATAAACCAAGGAGCGTTTTTTATCTTTCTTTCTATCGTATATTGAAAGTTCATATATCTTCCCTCCCTTCTATATAACATTATACAACATTATGTCGACAATGTCAAAAGAGAAGAAAACAATAAATTTTAATAGTTTGACCAATGACCAATGACCACTAGGGGGAGTGTCGTAGTGCTCCCCCTACCCTACACACTTAAATTTTTCTTATCTTTTTCAATTGTCCAACTAACACTTTTTAAATATTCTTTCATTACAACAGTAGCATTATCACACAAAGCACGGAACCAACCTATCTCGTGCTCACTTGCATACTCTAAGAGTTCAGCATAAGAAATAACACCAGAAGACTTACAAAAGGACATCATTTGCTTAACCGCAAGATATTTATCAGAGCTTGTACCAATCAAAGATATATAATCTGCACCACCAAAAGAAATTACATCATCAACATTATATTGATGTTTTTCAGGGTTGTCTAAATGACATAAATATCTTGCATATGCCCTTGTACTATTAACAGTTTCAAGGCCTACACTACCTATTAAATCACATATTTCTTGAACTTGCTCTTTTGACTTCTTACCATCAAAAACAAATAAAATATGATAATGTTCTTTTTTAACTTCACCATCAGCATTGCAATCACAATTATGTAAAGGTGAAACAAAACAAGGAACACACTGTTCACCAAGAATATCAATCCATTTTTCTTTTGCACTTTCTGGATATAAAACAGTTGCCCAACTTCTAACCCTTTTATCCATATTTTTCTCCTTTCTCTCAGGCGCCGAGGGGCTGTCAGCTCCCTACGGGCTACCCAAATGAGTCAATAAACAATATTAATACAAGCTGAAATTTGCTAATGCAAATTTTCAGCTAATGTATATTTAACATAGGTATTTTCTTTAATATCCACATAATAAACTTATAAACTTTGTCAAAGTTAATTAAAATAACTAATAAAGGAATAACAATAGTTAAAGTTAATGGTCTAATAAAGAAACCTAATAATGTTAAATTATCAAATATCAAATCAAGAAAAGTATATAAACTATTAAGTAAATCATCAGGAAAACCGAGGAAGAGACAACCAACTAAAAGCAAGTTTTAAAACACTTAATAATAAAGTTAAAATTCCTTCAATAATCAATTAGAAAACACCTCCTCAATTTTCTTATGTGTTAAATGTATTAACGCAAATATAATAATAGCATCAACACAAACCAAATAAATGTTATGAACAGTACTAAAAGTACTATTATCTAATAAACTATTTAAATTATAAGAAAAAGAACTTATAATTTTAGTATTAGTAAAAGGCTCATAAATATCAGGACAAGAAATAATAGGTTCACTAAAATTAATAGATGAGATATCTTCTAAAATTTCAATTAAAACATCAAAAGGAGTCCATAAAAAACCTAATCGTTCAGAAAACCAATCTCTTAAATCATTGAAGTATGTATCAAAAAAATCATCAGATGGTATAAATAAAGATTTTAAGCCATCAATCAATAAATCAATTAACTTATATACAAAAAAGTTTTCTGAAA
Organism: Bacillota bacterium; assembly: GCA_963928415.1. Classification (GTDB taxonomy): domain Bacteria; phylum Bacillota; class Clostridia; order TANB77; family CAG-508; genus CAG-793. Next base: position 4,381 of record CAWVEX010000047.1, read on the forward strand.
AAGGGTTTAAATATGAAACAACTTCCTTAAGAGTGTCCCAAATATTTTTATTTGTTTCAGTATTTTCTTTAATAGCTTCAGTTTGGTTATTAATAGCGTTTTGCGTTTCTTTATTACTATCAATAATAGCACCAGTACTATCACTAATAACATTCTCAAACGAATTATTGTCATCATCAGTACCTCCATCATCTACACCGAGAAGAACCTGTAAAAGAATAATTTACTTGTGAAACTATCTTTCTATCAACATAATTAGTAACGCCATTAAAGTCATACTGCAAGCGCCAATTATACTCCTCTCCCTTTTTGATTGATAAATTTTTAGGAAATACACTATAAGGTACTTCATACCAAACTTCATCACCTAGAGGACAATTATAATATGGTGATGAACTATCAAGAGAAAAATCAGCTAAAACAGTCTCTCTATCATAGATTAAATCACCATCAGAAACAGTTTCAGTTTGACAAACAGAAAAGTGTAAATTAGTATTATTAGAATTATTAGGATAAATTAAAAAATAAGAACCATTTAATTTAGAAATAGTATCATCATCATCAGCAATATAAGGACTAGAATGCTGTAAATAAACTGTATCATTACCATTTCTATTAATATAAATATCGCCATCATAATTAGTCGCAAGTAAAATATTAAAAAGTCTATCATCCGAATTCAATGAACCATAAGAGATAAACATTGAATTATTTGTAGAACCATTATAAAAAGTAAATCCTTGTAATTCATCAGCCCAACTAAAAAAATCAAAATAAACAAAAGGCAAATCAGATTTTTTTACATAATAGATACCTTTACCAATATCATTATTATAACTAGCATTATTCCAATAAACAAAATAATAATATTCACCTGAAACAACTCTATCATCAGACTTTGCATTATTAATCTCATAAGACATTTTATTAGCAGAATTAGTATCAAATTTATAAGTATATAAATAATAATAATTAGTATCAATAAGATAAGATTTACCATAAGAAAAAGTAGGCATAAATAATATAAAAATTAAAAATAAAATAAAAACAAATTTAATAAAATTAACTTTCATATATAACACCTACTTTCTAATCATATTTTTAATAAAATAATAAACAAAAATAATGACTACAAGAAAACCAATAAAACAAAAACCTTGATTAACTAAATCATAAATTTTAGATTGATTTTCAATAATAGTATCCTGTCGAGTAATAATATCACGATAATCATACCAATCAGCAAGAGCGTCAACAGAGCTTAAGGAGCTTTCAGAATAAACAGTATTATTACTATCAAAAAAAGTAAAATTCTCCAAATCATTCATATTGAACCTCCTTAAACATCACGATAATGCTTAGGAAAAGCAAATCGTAAAAACATACTAACAAGCATTTCAGCAAGGTAAAATATAATACCAATAGGTAAAGCCTGAGAAACAACTTGTGAAATTAAACTAACAATAGTAGAATAATCAAACATCATTTTTTTATTTCCCCCATTTCTAAATTATAAATATCTTGACGAGATACACCGTTCCACTCATTTCTATATCTTTTCATTTTTGCATAAGTATCATAAGAACCATACAAACTAGGACTATGAAACCAAATTGAATATTTTACAGTATCAAACTGTAATTTTCCATTTTTTTCAACAGCACTATCCCCATCAATAAGCCTATTAAATTGAATACAATGAAAAAAATTCTTACAAAGAACAACATTTTTTATTTGCTCTCTCAAAGGCTTAGCCATACGCATATAAACTTGACTAGTACCAACAATATGTTTACGCTGTTTTCTTTGCTGAGAAACTTCAATCATAACTTCAATAGGAACATTTTTACTCTCTAAAGAGTTAAATTCGAGATGAATTTCATCAATAAAATATAAAACACCTTCTTGACCATTTTCAATATGTGTAAGACTTTCAATACCTTCATACTCAATAACTTTAGTATAAGGTGGCAAGCCTTTTATCTCAGTATTAGTAACAAGAATACAACGAGGATAAAGCTCACAAACTTTTTTTATATATTGAACAGCACTTAAAGTCTTTCCTGAACCTTGAGAACCACAAAAAACAAGTAAACCTTCTGGGTTGAAATAAGTAGGATGGGACTTCTTAAACTTATGTCTATAATTAATAACTTTAAAAATATTAAATGGGTTAAAAGAGCCATCTAGTAAACTTAAATCCATATTAAACCTCCAAATTTATAATACCTTTTACTCTATCAATTTCAATATTTAATATATCTATTCCATTACATTTTAAATCATAATTTGAAATTAAAAAATTATATTTAACTAATTCCATTATATCTTTAGATGTCATAACATCATCTTTAGCTAATAAAGAATTAGATAATAAATCTTGTAAAACTTTATATTTCATATATCCTCCTAAAAATAAATAAAAATTAAAGGGGCAAAAGCCCCAAAACTATGCAGATATTTTACCTTTAGTAACAGCTTTTCTAAAGATAGAAATAAGTTTTCTAACACCAAACCACATTAATACGAATGTCATACCAACACCAATAATACCAGCTAAAACAGCTACTATTTGTGCAGGAGTTATACTAGAAGTTAAAGCAGTAGATAAAGGTGCAATAACAGTAGAAATATCGTTCATTTAAACACCCCCTTTCACATAGAATACTCATAATATTACAAAATATATCTAACACGATTACCTACTATCTCAAAATTTAATGAAACAATAGATAAAAGTTTGTTAGCAGAAATAAAAGAAGAATATTTTTCAGGGGTAGTAAATACACTTACATTATTAGAATAAGCACCTTTTCCATCTTGTGTCATCTTAGGTTTAGTAATAAAATCAAGGACATTGCAATCATTATTAGATTTACTTTTAAATTGTCTAAACCCTACAAATATTAAATCATCTTTCATATATTAGTCCTCCTTTACACAAAAAAATAATGGATATATAAACTTTATATAACCATTATTTCACGCAACTTAACAACGATACTTTGCGAGATAACTTTGATTTCACGCAACTTTATCTTATTCTTTTTAAGATTTATTATACCCCTATTTCTATCATACTATTAATAAAATGTCAATTGTTTTATTAAATAATTTTTTTACTGTTATTTTATTTCATTTTTTCTTTTCTATTGCTTATAATTAATTTAATTTTAGATATATTTTCTTTACAATAAATTTATCTTTTAAATATTATTCTTATATCATCTTTATTTTTTGATAATATTATTTCTTATATTGTATTTTTAGTAATTTAATCATACTACATTTTTATTACCTCTTTTCCCCCACCTTTTATATTTAAATTTTATATTCTGCATTATTCTAAAAATTTTTTATTTTTTCTTAAAATTAAATAAATCATTTGTTTTTTGGTAATGATATGATAGAATAATCTTAAATAATTTTTAAGGAGGTATCTTATGGATAGAAAAGTTAAAGTTGTTCAATATGGTGTAGGCAAAATGAGCGTATATACTATGCGCTATGTATATGAAAGTGGAGGCGAAATTGTTGGTGCAATAGATATCAATCCTAATGTTATAGGTGAAGATATTGGAGAAATAATGAATACAGAAAATAAAGGTGTTATTGTATCTAGTGCTGAAGATGCTAGAAAAGTATTAGAAGAAACTAAACCAGATATTTGTATTGTTACAACAATGAGTTTAATTAAGGACTTAGAAACTCCTTTAATGCTTTGTGCAGAGCTTGGAGTAAATGCAATTACAACTTGTGAAGAAGCCTTCTTCCCTTCTAATTCAAATCCTAATTTAACAAAAAAAATTGATGAACTTGCTAAAAAGAATAATTGCACAATTACAGGAAGTGGTTATCAAGATATATATTGGGGTCAACTAATTTCTTCAATTGCTGGTTCAACTCATAAAATAACTAAAATAAAAGGTTCTTCAAGTTATAATGTTGAAGAATATGGTATTGCACTAGCTAAAGCTCACGGTGCTGGTTTAGCTCTTGACAAATTTGATAAAGAAGTTGCTTCTGTAGATAGAATGAGTGATGAAGAAAGACAAAAACTTATAGATAGTGGTACTTATCTACCTTCATATATGTGGAATGTAAACGGATGGCTTTGCGAGAAATTAGGACTACATGTTATATCTCAATCACAAAAATGTGTGCCTCAAACATATAAAGAAGATTTATATTCATCTACTTTAAATATGACTATAAAGTCTGGAGATGCTACAGGTATGAGCGCTGTTGTTATAACTGAAACTAAAGAAGGAATAACTATTGAAAGTGAATGTATTGGTAAAGTTTATTCAAAAGAAGATTTTGATAAAAATGAATGGACAATTATGGGAGAACCTAATACTACTATAGTTGTATCTAAACCAAATACAGTTGAACTTACTTGCGCATCTATTGTAAATAGAATACCTGATGTAATTAATAGCAAAGCTGGATATATTCCTACAAGTCAAATGGGAGAATTAAAATACAGAGTTAAACCTTTAAATGAATATATTAAATAATAAATGATTATTAATTATAAAAAATCTCGCAAATTCTTTCTTTGAATTAAAGCGAGATTTTTCTTTAATATTTACCTACATTTTCAATATGAATAAATCTAATTTTATCAAAATAATATTCTCCTATATTTTTTCCAAGTGCATCATAAGTATGAGTTGCAATTTGTATTTTATTTAAGTCATTTACATCATCTATATTAATTATAAATAAGCTATGACCAAAAATATTATTGCCAAACGATAATTGAGCTATATCTCCAATTTGAAGTTCATTCTGAAGTGCTATTCTTGCTCTAGGTCCTACTCCTTTATTATTTATTAAAAATTTATATAAAAATTCTACTCCTGTCCATGATGGAGATTTTTTATTACCATTAATATAATACCATCCATTATTTAAATTATAATTCATTACTTTTGAACCAGCATATATACATTGTGATATAAAATTAGTACAATCTCCTCCAATTGAATCAAAGTCATAATATTTTGGATTTCTAGATAATGCCCATTTTTTTGCATAATTTACAGCAGATATCCTATCATATTTAATTGTTTTCATAAATATCACCTAATTATATTTTATGAAAACAATTTATAAATGTCATAAAAATTACCAAGAATACTGTTAAAACTTTAAAAATTCTTTTTTTATAAATTTTATCTAGTTTTGATATGTATGGATATAATATCTTCATAAATAATATTCCACTAATTCCAAAATAAATACAATGAAGTAAACTTGTTCTTCCATTAAAATTAAATAGTATATTTGAATAATCCCAAGGTGCTATGCCAATGTATCTTTCATAAAAATACGAAAATAAATATTCCCAAACTCCTCCAAGAACAAAACTTGCCATAAATATTTTTAAAATCTCTTTTAACGCCTTATGTTTTTCTATAACTGTAAGTTCCATTGTTACTCCTTAATTCATAAATAATTAAAAACTATTTAATATTCCATATTAATATTGCTTTAAATAAATCACCATCTATTTCTATATTAAACTTGCAATTTTGAAGTTCTGATAAGCTTTTAGCAATTGAAAGACCTAATCCGCTTCCTTCAGTAAATCTTGATTTGTCTCCTCTAACAAATCTTTGCATAAGCTCATCAGCCGATATATTTAATTTTTCTTTCGATATATTTTTTATTTCAAGTTTTATTTCACTATCACTTTTATTTAATGAAATATATACTCTAGTATTATCCATTGCATATTTAGATACATTGCTATATAAGTTTTCAATTATCCTATACATATATCTATTATCCGCTTCAATTTTTATATTTTTACTTGGCAAATCTAAATCAATGGTTAAATTCTTTTCATCAAATTTGTCTTTAAATTCGCCTGTAACTTGTTTTAATAACTCACTTAAATTAATTTCCTCTATGTTTAATTTTACATTACCTGATGAGGCTTTTGAAGCTTCTACTAGATCTTCAATTAACTTTTTTAACCTTTGAGATTTACTATCTAATACATTTATATATTCTAAAACTTTTTCATCTTTTATATCTTCTTGTTTTAATAAATCTACATAGTTTATAATTGATGTTAAAGGTGTTTTTATATCATGTGATACATTAGTTATAAGTTCTGTTTTAAGTCTTTCTGATTTTAATTTTTCTTGTATTGCATTGTTAAAACCATTTGAGATATCATTTACATATATTGCAAGTTCCTTTAGTGTTCCTTTTAATTCATCTGCATCTAAGTTAATATTTGAATTTCCCATATATATTTCATGAATAGCATTTTTAATTTTATTTAATCTTTTATTAAATTGTAATAGTTCATAAAGAGTCCATATCCAAAATGCTAATAATATTAAAAAACTTATTCCAGTAAAAAATGTTAATCCAAGTACGCTGCTTATTATGATAAATATAATATAAAAAATAATTATATTTCTTTGCGAGGTGCTATTATCTAAAACTTTTTCAGATGCATTATGCAAATATTTTTTTATTTTTATATATATTTTATATACTAAAAAACTATGCCAAAATTCTCTTGCTTTTATTCTTTTTATTGTACTATCAGCAATTATTGCAAGTGATATATATGCTCCTATATATCCAATAAGTAGCAATGAAATTACTAAATTTGTAGGTATATTTGCATATAGTAAAATCACTTCAAAAAAGCTAAAGCACATTCCGAATATAGTAAAGAATACTACTAATAATAATTCATAAGGAAATCTATCTAAAGCTGTTAAATGTATCTTACTTGCATTTTTACTATGTCCAATTGACCAAAGTAAATAAATTAATATTATACATAATAAAACTATATCTACAGGTATTAAAATATCTGCTAAAAATGGTGCATAATCGAATATACTTAGAAGTGTAAAACCAACTTTAATATAATTAGAAAAATCAAAATTATCTATATCTAGATAGCTATATATACTATACTTATTAATATAACTAATATCTCCATATGAAGATATTAAGTATTTAATTTTATCTTTGCTTAATGTATCTATATTAGTAAATATACTATCTTTATTTTCATATATCCAATACATTTTATTATTTGAAAATGTTTTTACATCTTCTAAATAATTCGAAGACTGAACATTTGTATATATTTCATTTTTCTCATTATTTATTATTATATATTTAATGTACGAAGTAATATCATTATGGATATATTCATAATCTGTATAATATATGTTATCTTCTATTTTGCTATAAATTCCATTGTTATTTTCATCAATATACCCATTATCTATTCTTCTAATATTAGTTATTAAATTAGATATGTATTCATAAGAAAATCCACTAGAATTAAAATATGACTCCTTTATATTATTACTATTACCATATTCATTACTTAGGCTAATATATATTATGCTTAATATTAAAGAAACTACAATAATAGGTAATAAAATATATGATAGTGCTTTTAAGAAAAAAGAATTTTTAATAGCTTGCGATTTAGTCATTATATATTTCTCCTTTTTTATTTTAAATCTTCTATTTTATATCCAATTCCCCAAATAACTTTTAAATATTTAGGCTCTTTAGGATTTATTTCTATCTTTTCTCTTATGTGCCTTATGTGTACAGCAATTATGTTTTCAGCTGCAAAGCTATCTTCATTCCATACATTTTCATATATTTCAGATATTGAGTATACTTTTCCTTTATTCTTAAGTAAAAACTTTAAAATATTATACTCTGTTGCAGTTAATTTTATTTCCTTTTCATCAACTGTTACTTTTTTTGTATCATTGTTTAAGATTAATCCTCCACTTGTATATATTTCTTCACCCAAATTTTGAGACTTATTTATGCTTCCTAATTTAACATATCTTCTTATATTAGAATTAACTCTTGCAACTAATTCTAGAGGATTGAAAGGTTTTGTAATATAATCATCTGCACCGATTTCTAAACCTGAAATTTTATCGTAATCTTCTGATTTTGCTGACAATAGAATTACTGGTATAGAACTGTTTTTTCTTATTTTCTCAAGTGTTGTTAGGCCATCTTGATTAGGCATCATGATATCTAATATAACTAAATGAATTTCGTTTTCTTTTAATGAGTTCATTGCTTCTATTCCATCATAAGCTTTAATTACATTGTATCCCTCTCTTTTTAAATAAATTTCTATTGCTTTTACTATTTCTCTATCATCATCAACAACTAAAATATTATACATATTTGCTCCCCTCTATTGATTAATGTAATTTTATCAGTATATTTAGCGTGTTCTACTAATTTTTAATCTATTAATATATTAACACGTATTTATTAAGTAATTTTATATAATTTATTAAGAAATTATTAAATTTAAGAATTTCTAATTACTTTAATTGCCTCTGGTATACATTCGATTGTATCACTAGCTTTCATTGCAATATCTGTATATTTTTCTTCTGCAATTTCTCCCGCTAATCCATTTATATATGCACATGCAGATATTAATTTTACTTGAGGTTCATGAGAGCCAAGCATTCCTACTATTATTCCTGAAAGTACATCTCCGCTTCCAGCAGTAGCCATTCCCGGTCCGCCTTTTTTTATGCAGTATGTTTCTTCTCCATCTGTAACAATTGTTGTATGGCCTTTTAAAAGTAATATTATATTGTTATTTTTTGCATATTCTTCTGCATATTTAATTGGATTTTCCTTTATCTCTTCAATACTTATCTTACTTAACCTCTCAAATTCTTTTAAATGAGGAGTTAGAATAACTTTACATTTTGTGTTAAGTAAAATTTTATTATCCATTTTTGACAAAGTGTTCAAACCATCTGCATCTATAACAACAGGAATTGAATAGTTATTTAATATGTATTCTAATATTTTCTCATTATCTTCTGCTTGTTCCCAGCCCATACCGATTGCTAACGCCTTGATTTTTTCAAGTGATTTGTCTATATTTGCGTGAGAAAATATTATATGTGAATCTTTATCCTCTAATGGAAAAACAGTTGCTTCTAATAAGTATGGAGTAACACTGCTTACAATACTTTTAGGTATTATTAATCTTGTAACTCCTGAACCGCTTCGAATAGAAGCTGAACTTAAATTTGCAAGTTTTATTGCTCCAGAATACATATCACAACCACCCAATATTCCTATATATCCAAAATCTCCTTTATTGCTATTTACATCTCTTGGAGTGACAAAGGGTTTGCAGTCATTTAAAGTAAAAAATTTTTCTTTCATTTATATAAATCCTTTCATAAAAAATAAAACAAGATATATCACTATACCCTGTTCTCCCCACTTAAGGCAAGGGTCTCCTAATATAAATTTATTTATTAAGCAACTTTTTCTTTATAATTTACATTTCCTTTACACATAAAACAATTCATTATTTATCCCTTCTTTTATTATTTTACCACATACTAGCTGGCACACGCAATTATTTTTGCAAAAAAGCTACAAAATCTTCCAAGTTTAAAGGCTTGGAATAATAATATCCTTGTGCCATATCGCATCCCATATTCTTTAAAATATCTACTTGTTCTTTGTTTTCTACACCTTCTGCAACAGTTTTAATATTAAAATCTTTAGCCATATCTATAATGTATTTTACTAGATTGCTTTCATCAATTCTATCTATAAATGATTTATCTATTTTAAGTACATCAATGCTTAAATCTTGCAACATATTAAGTGATGAATATCCAGTTCCAAAATCATCTAAACCAATTGTAAAGCCTTTTTGTTTCATATCTTTAGTTATTTGCTTTAAATCGATTCCTTTATATACTGAGGCACTTTCTGTAATTTCTAATTCAATAAGCTCACGTGGTACATTTGTTTGCTTTACCATATCGTAATATTCCATAATAAAGTTATCATAGGCAAAATGCTCTTTAGATATATTGATAGAAGCGGTAATAAAAAAGTTATTATTAAATGGTTCGTTATTATTGTTCTTATGGTTACAGTTATTAAAAAAAGTTTTTTCTTTCAGTAATTTATTTATATATTGTATATCTTCACAGGCTTTTTGAAATATATATTTATCTAGTTTGATTATAAACCTATTCTTTTCAAACAACGGTACAAATTTATTAGGAGAAATAATTCTACCTTCTCTAAACCATCTAACTAAAGCTTCACATGATGTAATTTTATTGGTTTTTAAATCTATTTTAGGTTGATAAAATACTTTAAATTCACCGTTCTCCAATGCTTCTTCCATTATTTCTTCAATTTTTTGCTCTTCTAATATAACCGTTTCTGTTTCCTCACTATACATATTATATTTTTTATTATAGTCTCCAATAATTTCATCATGTGCAGTCATTGCTTTATCAATGGCTAGAAGAATATTTTCATTCTTTTTAATTTTATATATTCCTATAATAGGATAAATATTGTAAATTTCTCCATTTACTTCAATATGCCTAAGACTATTAAATAGATTATCTGCTATGTTATTTAGGTTCTCTATTGTCTCAATAAGTATGGCAAAAATATCATTAGAAAACCTACAAATTATATTATTATAATCTTTTAATATTTGGACTAATCTTTTAGCTAATTGAATTATAAGTTTCTTTCCTGTATCATGTCCATAATAGCTATTAAAAGCTCTAAACTTTTCTATGTCTAGTATTAAAATATATTTTGGCATTGTTTTATTTTGTATAAATTTGCTTCCTTCTTTGCAAAAGTAATAATAATTTCCTAAGCCAGTAAAAGGGTCTATATATGCTAAATTATATAGACTAATCTTTTTGCTATTTGAAAACGGTAAATAATATTTCTTGTTCATAATTTCATTCCTCTAAATATATTTTCACTAAAATTTATATTTTTATTCTATATTTTTATCTTATAAAATAAAATTTAATAAATTGGAAAAATTTATCAAAAAATGTTGCATAATTTTTTTGAGTATGATATATTGAAAATAAATTATAAGGAACCTAGGTTAAATTTTATAAATCCTTATGATTAATAAAGGGGTAATGCATATGAAATTAAAGATTGTTATTATTTCTGCTATTTTAGTTCTGCTCATTATTTTTGCAGTTTGGCTTGGATACAACAAATATTTGAATGATAATTATTCTGCTAATGCTACTGTTATCGGTATTGTCTATGGAGATATTTTACAAATGAAAATAGAAGAAAATAAACTTTTTGACGAAGGAGTTTATATTATTAATATAAGAGTTCCTGATACCGTAGTTGATTCTAATGGAAAAGAGTTTAATAGATTCGATTTAGACACTGGTGATAAAATAATGATTATTGTTTCTCCAAGCAAATTTGGCGTTGAATATATAAATACAGACTTAGGAATTGGAATAGATGGTGTTTTTAAATTAGTTCTATTTACTGAATAAAAAAGCTAGTATTTAATAGATTTATGTATAAATTTAACATTTTTGTGTTATTTTAAAAAAAGTATGGACAATTTCTTTTTAATATATTATTATATTGTTGTTAATAAAATTTTAGGAGGAATAAATTATGTTAAATATAAAGAAAATTATTGCATTAATTCTAACAATTTTATTTTGTACAAGTGTCGTTGTTTTTGCAACAGATATTGATATGAATTTAACTGATGGCAGTACTGCTGATACTAATACAGTTGCTAATGGCAATACTACAAATACAGATGCAGCTAACACTGATACAGCTACTAATTCAGCAACTACAAACAATTCAACTTCTAACACTTCTACTACTTCAAATACAACAAGTAATACTTTAAATAGTGGAAATCAAACAACAAATGCAAATGTTCAAAGCGTTAATAATATTAATGATGTGCAAAGTTCTACATTAGAAATTACTCAAATATTGAACATATTCTTAATAGCAATCGGCTTGATTTTAGTTCTTCTTGCTATTGCAATATTAATTAGATTAAGAAAATAAAGAAAGATAAATTAAGAAGGAAAGTTTTAATCTTCCCTTCTTTTATATTTACTTTATTTATATCTATTACTTTAACATATAAAAATATTAGTTAAAGCTTAAGTATGTTTAAATATTTATTGCTTCATATATCTTTCTATTTTTCTTTGAGCTTCTTTCTTTTTTAAATCCTCACGCTTATCATAAAGTTTTTTACCTCTACCTATTCCTAATTCTAATTTAACAAAATTACCTTTAAAATAGATTTTAGTAGGAACTAAAGCAAATCCTTTTTGAGTTGTCATACCAATTAATTTATGTATTTCTCTTTTATTTAGCAATAATTTTTTAGGACGAAGCGGATCTTTATTAAATATATTACCATGTTCATATGGACTGATATTCATTGAATAAACAAAAACTTCACCATTTTTTTCAATTGTAGCATAACTATCTGTTAAATTAACTTTTCCCGCTCTAATTGATTTTATTTCAGTGCCATATAAAACAATACCGGTTTCAATTGTTTCAATTATTTCAAAATTATGATAAGCATTTGGATTTTTTGCAATTATCTTATTATCTTTATTCATATAAACCTCTTAATTCTATTCTATACAATATTACTAGATAAATCACTAGAGTTATTATTTTCTAATGAATCTATTTCTTCAAAATATGCTTTAATGCCATTGCAAATACCTTCAACTATTTTATCTTGGTAATTATCACTAACTAAGTTTTCTCTTTCCTTTGTACTAGATAAAAAACCTGTTTCAATTAGGCAAGAAGCCATTTCAGTTTTTTTAGTAACAATTAATCCTGTACTTTCTTTAATACCTATATCATTTGCATTAGTAGAAGCTATTACATTATTTTGTATATTTTTAGCTAAGATTTTACTTACATCATCTTTTTCAGGATTATACCATGTTTCAATACCATTTGTAACTGTATCGTTTTCCAATGCGTTTTGATGAATACTTACAAAAATATCTGCATTATTTCTATTGGCTATTCTTGCACGTTCATTCAAATATACATTAACATCTTCCGTTCTTGTCATTATTACTTGTGTGTATTCTTGAGATAACTTTTTTTGCAATTTTTTAGCAATTTGTAAATCAATATTCTTTTCTAAAACATTACCAAATATGCATCCCGGTTCTTCTTCCCCACCGTGCCCTGCATCTATTACAATGCATTTATCTATTTTATTTGAGCTACTATATGCTAAAGTTTCAGCGATTTGTTCATTTGGCTTTACTAAATGATAAATACAATTTACAATTAATAATATAATAATTATAAAAAATAAAGTAACTTTTCTCTTATTTAATTTCCTTTTTCTTGTTCTTTTGTATCTTTTTTGCATAATCAGTCCTTTCTTCAAAAGGTTACAATAAATTATTTTTAGTATATCATAGAATTTTTAAAATATCCATATATTTGTAAAAAAAAAGCAATAATGAGATAAGATTTATTATCCTATCTCATTATTGCTTTGTTTGAACAAGAGAGTCTAGTTTTCTAATTTTTAATTAGAAAAAACTAAGAATTTCTTATTAAAGAAAGCTATCAAAACCACTTAGCTTTTAATTTATGGGGTTATTATCTTTGGGTGGGGTGATTGATTTTAGCAAATTATAAAATGAGTCATCATTCTCTACCTCTTTTACTAGAGTTTTCCACTGAACTAATATATTGCAAAGATTACAAGTAGGAGCACCATTTTTGTAATGTTCTTGTAACATTTTCCAAATAGGCTCATCATCAATAATCTTGCTTATCCAAGGATACTCTTTATAACATATAACTACATTTAAAGCGTAGTAAATATATTCAAGCATTTTTCCAAATTCTTTTTGGATAAAGTAAATTTGAGCAAACAATCTACATGTTATAAATAATATTTCATAATCGGTTGTTCTTTCAAAACTAATAATAGTAAATTGTCTTTTGGATAAGCCTAGCAATTCTAATACCATTAGTAAACGATATTTAGCTTTTGGATAATTACCATCTTTAGCATAAAAAAGTGCTAATCTAAAATTTGCCCAAATATTCTTTTCGTTTAGTACTAGAGCTATTTTATAAGATTTGTATGCAGCACTCAAATCTCCACCAATAGTAGAATAATAATCTCCAAGCATAGAGTAATACTTACTGACAAATCTATCATCATTTAAGCCTTTTCCGCGTATATTGCAAACAATATGTGAAATATATTCTCTCATTGCAAAGTCAGTATCTTTACTCAAAATAGCATTACGTGAAGCTAAACACCAAAGCCCGATAAAATTTTCATCCATATTTTTCATTTTTTTAATAAAAAGCATTGTTGAATCTTTGAATAGATTGTAAATAATATTAATTCTATTATTATCAAAAAAACGCCAAGTTGGAGAATATAATTTTCGGCAAATAATTGCAGTATTAACAAATGCGTAAATAGCATAAACTGTTTTTAAAGATTGACTTACTGGTTGTAATTCATTAATGAAATCCACAAACCCATTAATACAAAAATTCCAAAATTCGGATTGACGCAAATCAATTCCAAAAGCATTTGAATCCAGTTTAACCAAGGATAAGCTAGTCAATGATTGCAAGCAAACAAAAATGTTATGCTTGAGATACAAATCAAGAATAAACTTCATCTCTTCTTGCTTTTCGGTATCTCCATACCACAATTGTTCAACTAACTTTTCCAAAACTTTTTTTCTAAGTTCATCCTTAGACTGTACATTTTCAAAGATTTTATCATTTTTTCTTGAGTTCTTAGAAAATACTCTTACTGAATACTCTTTAGAATCTTCTTCTTTTGAAAAGAAGTAATCTAATACAATCACATTCCTTGCCTTGCTATAATATACGTTATCTTCATCAAGGCGGAGATTTAGCCAAATGTCCAAATCATATGTTGGTGCCGCTGCTCTTAGAGCTTCATTTAACTCGTCTTGTGATTGACAAGCCTCTTCCAAAATCTGAAAGCCTATAAACTCCAAAAAGGTTTTGATATACTCCTTTTCCGAAAGAAAAGATGTGTGATAAACAAGCCGGATTGTTTGAATGTTAGCCATTTCTGTCCTCCTTTTTAATCACGTGCCATAGATATTTACTTGTATTATTTTTAGCTTATAATACCTCCCTCATTTCAAAAAATTTATGCATATAATATATCACGGTTTTCGCAATATTTCAATGTTTTGGTTAAAAGTAATATAAAATAAAATCATATAATGGAGTTTTAGAAGGAACAGCTTACTAAAATAAAGTGTTTTAGAATTTATTAAAATATAATTCATGAATTAGTTAAATTAAAAATTATTTTTTATGTAAGATTTATAAAAAGATTTAAAATTTCTTTTTTCATGGACAACAAAATGTATGTAAACGATATTTGAAGCTTCGGAAACATCATAAACTATTCGATAGCTTTTATAAATAAGTTCTCTAAAATTCTTGTTTGATAATTCTGGAACATATCGGCCTAAATAAGGAGAGTTTTCTAATTCAGAAATACGAGAATAAATATTTTCTGAAGTTTCATTTGCATATTTAATAGAATCTCGAGATATATATTCATATATCGACTCTATATCTTTATGTGCCTCATTTGACATCAAAACTTGCATATTTTTTTCTCATCCTTTCTTTAGATTCTTTTACAGTCATTACTCTGCCATTTTTTATGTCTTCTTGACTTTTTTGTAATTTAGAATGCAAGTATAAAGTATAAATTGCGTCATCCCAAGTAGTATCATCTGGTAATGTATTAACAGTTGCAAGAATTTCTTGTTTTTTACTAATCATAATTAATTTCATCCTTTCTAAAAATTTACTAATACTAGTATAGCACAAATTGATATAAAATACTATTATTTTTTAAATTTTAATGAAAAAAATCTAGATTTTGCCTATTAAAGTCTTCCTATTCCATAAAACAAATATAATCAAAAAAGTGACTTACTTAAATAATAAGCAAATCACTTTACATTACTTAATCATTGTTGTTATGTTCTTTCATATATTTGCATATAAGGACAACTGCAATAACCACTATGGCAATCAGAATTATCCACATCCATACATCAAGGCTCATACCTAAAAATGTATATCCTTCTGCATTTGCTGTAGTATCGCTTATTGCACTATTAGTTGTATCAAGAGTATTTCTGACACCATTAACTGTAGTCTCTGTAACATTTTCTAAAACATTACCTGCACTTTGAGCAGTATTTTTAGTAGCATCCCATGTATTTTCAATAGCATTACCTGTAGTATCTAATGCGTTTTCAACACCACCTGCAACATTTTCTGTTGCTTCTCTTGCAAAGTTAGCCATATTTCCAGTAGCAAAAACTGTGCTAAAACAAGCTGCAAATATAAATAAAAGAATACTAACAATTAGAATCTTTTTTTGCATAATTTCCCCCTTAATAACTTTGTGAAATCAATATTAGTATTTGTTATTTTTAAAAATATATGCAAAAAATGTCGAGTAAAATTTTCAGTTATCATCAATATTCTTTGGTATATTATAAAAGCCAAAGCAATATATCTATTTTCCAATCTCAAGCTGGAGCAAGCAGCGCCCCGCGCCGAGAATGCGAAAAAGATATATTGTTTGGCTTAAATTTTATGAATATCGATAACTGTAAATTTAATAACTTATGCTTT
>CAWVEX010000048.1:0-5942 GCA_963928415.1 Bacillota bacterium
AAGGCTTTCAGCGTTTGGCATCTTTTGTTCTCTCCTTTATATATTTTTTCTTTTATTTTTTATTTAATTTCTATATTTTTAATTATCTATTGTAATTTAATTTTACACTTATATATTTTAATAGTCAATAACTTTTAATATTACATTTTTGTTACAAATATCTATAGTTTTAATTTTCCTTTTTCGTGTTTAATTGTAACATATATAGTAACTCCTGCAAATACTAACATTCCTATTGGCATAGTTAAAACATCTATTGGAAGTCTTGCTATAGCATAAATACTATATAATATACCTTCTGCAAATATTAGTTTTATTAATAAATCTAATATTTCTTTAACTCCTCTAAATCTAATAGAATAGTATAGGACAATTAATGCTGTTGTAATTAGCATTGGTACAATATATGGTTTTACTATATCTCTTATTTGTACATTTGAGTTATATTGTACTGTAAAGTCTGATTGTCCTAATTCTAAGCCATATTTTTCATTTATTTTATTTGCTAAATTTGTTATTTGTTCATCATTTACAGATGATACTTTTATTAATGCAGTTTCATCATATACTTCTACCTTTTGAACAATTATTTGTCCATCAGGCCAAACTTCTCTTGCTATACTTTCAACATCTTTTGTATTAAATTGCTGATTTAAGTTAAATAATATAGATACACCTTCTGAATAATTTAAATCTACATTTAGTCCTCTTATTCCAGTAAGTACTATTGCTATAATAAATATTATAATTAGAATAATACTGATTATTTTACTTTTCTTGCTCATTTTATTGTTCCTTTCTAACTGAACTTTTCTTTTATTCTTTTACTTTTTTAGTATTAGCACATTTTAAAAATGTTCTTGTTATAATTAAGTTATATATTACGCTTGTAATTAGTCCCCAGAATAATATCATACCAAAGCTAAATAATGACATCCAGCTTGAGAAGCAACATACTACTGCTAATATTAACATTGGAACCATAGTTAGTGAAAATTTAGTTAATGCTTTTGTAAATGTTTTTTCTACATTATTTTGTAATCTATTTAGTATCATAATATTTAATATATAATTAATTACAAATACTAAAGCTATTGAGAATATTCCTTCAAGTGTTATTACTACATTTGCATATCTTAATATTAATAAGTATAAAGCTATAAATCCAACCATACAAACTGATACTATTACACCTTTTGATTTGTATTTTATAATTGCAACAATTAGCATAATTAATGCTATGCAAATTCCTATTCCTATTAAAATATTAATAGTATTTTGCTCAATTGGTGAAGATATATATATATTACCAGTAACTGAATATTGTATTGGCATTGCATCATTTTCAAGTATTGCTGCTAAACTTTCTGCTTGATAAGTAAGTACTTTAGTTTGTTCATCTGATGAGCTACTACCTAAAGATAAGGACATTACACCATTATCTATTACTTCTGTAAAAGATGTTTTCATCATGCTTGTCCCATCAATATATAAACCAACTTCAGTTGTATTATCTTCATCTTCAGCAGTTTCTTCGGATACTTCATTAGATGTTTCATTAGTAGTTTCATTTGTAGTAGCTTCATTAGTAGAATTATCATTAAATTCACTTTGTGAAATTTCATTTGAAACTTCATTATATGTAGATTCTGTTTCTGCTACTGTATTTTCTGCAGTATCATTAGTAACTACATTTTGATAATCTCTAGTTATATTTTTGAACTTTTTAGAACCTGCATTATTAAAATTAATATCCATATAGATTGATGATGTACCTGCACTATATGCAGATGGAACAGCTTCTACTTTTACACTTCTTATATCATCATTATTCATAAGAACTTCATTATTTGCAGTATTTCTTATTTCAAAATTACCTTTTTGAGTTATATCAGATAATATGTATTCTGTTTGCTCATTTTCTGGTATAGTAATTTCTATTTGACCAGTAGCTTCATCACATCTAACTGTAAAGTCTTGTATTTTCATTGAATTAAGTCTAGCCTTAATTACATTAGCAGATTTTACATAACTATCATAGTTTAGTAAGTCTTCAGTGTTTCCTTCATCATCTTTATCAATTGTTAAAAGAATTTTTCTGTATCCACTTAAATCTGTTCCTAAAGTATAAGCTGGTATTTTGTTTACCATTTGATTTTTTTCTTGATAAAATATTCCTACAAAAGATATTACACTAATTAGGATAATTACTAATAATATTAGTACAATGCTTAGTTTTTTCTGTGCTTTCATTTTTGCTATATTCCTTTCTTTTATTTGCGGAAATTGACTCCAATTATACCTCCTATCATACCTGCTATTATAGATATTATAATCATTAAAATAGATTGTATATTAACAGAAAAGCCTGAAACAAATATGCTAGATAAAAGATAAATTGTTATCATATAAATAGCTCCAACTATAGAACCATTTAATATTCCATTTTTATTTATATTTACTGCACTAATTATACTTCCTATGAAAATACTTAGTGCTGAAATAACTATAACAGATACTGTTATAATATTTTCCGAAACATTTGAGTAAGTTAATATTGCAGATATAATTAACAAACTAATTAATGTTATTACTAAAGCAATTCCACTTCCTATAAGTATTTTAAATCCGCTACCTTTTACTTTAGTTTTTGCCATATTTTCTATATTTTGCATATGTATTTACCTCACTTTCTAAAATAAGTATATGCTAAATACATATGTTTTATTACTAAGTATAATTATTCTACATTTTAACTTATCTATTATTTTTTAGGTTCTATTGTTCTATCATCTAGACCTGCAACCGCCCATTTTTCGATAGATAATTTTACATTATCTGGATTAGTTTTTAGAATTATTCTATCTTCTAATACTTCTTCTATTACACCTGAAAGTCCAGTGTATGTTATTACTTTATCTCCCTTTTTTAAATCATCTTGCATCTTTTTTATTTCTTTTTCCTGCTTTTTTCTAGGAAGTAAAGTTAAATAATATATTCCTAAAATTAACAATATTGTAATTATTGTAATTATTAATTGTTTTGTTTCCATTTGCCCTCCACAGTATTATTTTTTTAATTACTTGTATTTGTGTCTTGCAGATTATTTACTGTATTAGAAGATTCTTGATTAGTAGTATTATTAGTTTCTTCAATATTATTATTTTGTTCATTACTTGCTTGTTGCTGACGTACATATTCTACTAAGTCAATGGCTTGTCCTTGAAAAGTTGCATAATATGTTGTTTTTCCTTGGGTTGTTACTGCATAAATATTATCTAAAACTGTATTTATAAATAGAGAGCCATCCGCATTTACAACTCCATATTTTTTTGTGTCACCATTAACTTGATCTAATTCCACAACAATTCCATTTAAATCCGGTATAATTAAAACATCTGAATAGTTTGGATCAATTGTTGTATCAGCATCACATCCAAATCCATCATATTGCAATTGTGCGATTTCATTTCCGTTAACATCAATTAATCCCCATTTTTGACCTTTTCTAATTGGAATGCAATTATCTAATAAAATATATTTATTAGTAACATTTGAATCATTAATTGTATTTGGTAATCCTATTTGGTCATAATCTTGATATACTATTACTTTTCCATTACTATTTACTACACCTTGTCTATTATTACTTGTTACTAAATATAAACCTAAATTTTTATCTAATTCTTTAATATCATCATATTCTAGTCTTACTTTTGTAATTCCATCACTGCCTATTAACCCCATTTTATTGTCTGTTGTTTTGACAATAAAATCATTACTACCTTCCATAAACTCTATGCTTGAATATCTCATTCCTATAATAGTATTTGTTGGATTAGCTAAGGTAGCAACACCATAAAGGTTAGTTGTAGAATCTTTTATTATTACCATATTATATAGTAAAGCCTTTTGGTTATTATATAATATTGAATCTGACAAATTACAATTTGAAGAAGTAATAGCTGAATTTTTTATTTGTTTTGAATAATAATTTGCTAAATAACTTAGGCTAAAAATTGAAACCTCGTTATTTGCTGAATTATAATCAAATCTTGCATTAACAGCTCTTGTTAAACCTTCTGATGAAATATATAAATCAGCTCCTGAAGATATAACTGGCTCATCTAAATTAAATGTTTGACCTTCATTAGTAGATGAATTTGCAGCATATTTATATATTTTATTTGAATTAGCTTCAAAAGATACTATTTCCTTTGAGTTATTAATATAACATTTTGTTTTATCTTCTGTATAATCTCCATATCCTCCATTATATGCATTGTATCCTAATAAAGGTGCTATGTCTCTAATAGATATATATACTTTACCATTTTTAAACATAAAAAGATTACTTGAATAACTACTTTTTCTTACTCCATCTAAATTAAATTTAAATTGATTTTTTATAAATTGTTGACTATATATCCAAATTGCACCAGCTATTATAATTAATAATATAATTAGAGTAATTACTATAATAAAAGCAATTTTGGCTCCTGAATTTTTTTTCTTGTCATTTTCAGGTATATTCTCCATTAAATCCATTTCTAATTTCATTCCTTTCTCTATAATAATTATACATAGGGATGAAACAAATTTTAATTATTTCTCCTCTTTTGTATAGCCATACTTTTTGTAAAAATCTTTTACAAAGTTAGCCAAATTATCATTTTCAATTTCAATTCTAACTCTTTCCATTAAATTAGTCAAGAATTTTATATTATGAATTGATAATAATCTTACTCCTAATATTTCATTACATTTTACTAAATGTCTTATATATGCTCTAGTATAGTTTTTGCAAGTATAACAATCACATTCTGGGTCTAGTGGAGTAAAATCTTCTGCATAAGTTGCGTTTCTTACAACTACTTTTCCATGTGATGTTAGAGCTGTTCCATTTCTTGCAATACGAGTTGGAAGTACACAATCACACATATCTATTCCTGCCATTGCTGCTTCTAAAAGGTAATCTGGAGTTCCTACTCCCATTAGATATCTTGGTTTATTTTCTGGCATAAGTGGAGTAGTATATTTAAGCATTTTTAAAAATTCCTCTTTAGGCTCTCCGACACTTATTCCACCTATAGCATATCCTGGTAAATCTAAATCAATTAAGTCTTTTGCAGATTTTTCTCTTAAATCTTCATAAAATCCACCTTGTATAATTCCAAATAATGCTTGATTAGTTGTTTTATGAGCTTCTTTACATCTTTTTGCCCATCTTGTTGTTCTTTCCATAGAATTTTTAGTATACTCATAAGTTGATGGATATGGACAACATTCATCAAATGCCATTATAATATCTGCTCCAAGAGATTCTTCTATTTCCATCGCTATTTCCGGACTTATAAATTTTTGGCTTCCATCTAGATGTGATCTGAAATACACACCTTCTTCTTTTATTTTTCTTAATTCTCCAAGACTAAAAACTTGAAAACCACCACTATCTGTTAAAATAGGTTTGTCCCAATTCATAAACTTATGAAGTCCTCCAGCCTCTTTTATAAGTTCATGACCTGGTCTTAAAAATAAGTGATATGTATTTGACAAAATAATTTGTGCTTTCACTTCTTCTTTTAATTCTTCCGGAGTCATAGCTTTTACTGTAGCCTGTGTTCCAACTGGCATAAATATCGGTGTTTGAATATCTCCATGTGGAGTATGTATAACACCTCTTCTTGCTCCTGATTGTTTACATACATGTAATAATTCATATGTTATTGCTTTTTTCATTTCTTTTCCTTTCTACATCTAAAATTGAATCTGCTTCTATTATATCTAATAAATATTTTCTTTTTGGATTACTCATTTTCTTCAATTCTTTTAATGCTGTTTCTTTTTTTAATAATATAATATCTTCATATTCCATTTCTAAATTATTTTCTTTCAAATATTCATAATATTTTTCAAAATGCTTTCTTACTTCATTTGCATTT
>CAWVEX010000049.1:0-9722 GCA_963928415.1 Bacillota bacterium
AAAAAAAGAAATGGAAGAAATAAAAAGAAGACAAGCAGAAGAATTGAAAAGACTTCAATATAATAGAAAATATTCAACAGGCTTAAATCTTTTATCAATGTATGAACAAGATAATAATACTAAAATACAAAATTTAAACATTCCAGATTTATATTTAAAAGCAAGTACAGAAAAACTAAAAAAACCATCAGAACTCGCTACTAGTGTAAAAATTACTTGTACTTCAGAGTTAGAAACTAAGAATTCATTAAATGTATCATTTAAAATTGGGGAAAGTAGAATGTATGCTTTAAATGTTTCTGATTTTTATAAAGCATATAAAGAACAATCTGAGTTATATATAGGGAAAAAATTATCTTTGATACCTAAAAAAGAAAATTTTGAAGATGGTTCTAAAGACATGTTTGATTTTATAATTAAATATGGTGAAATCGTAGATTTTTATAATAGAAATAGCAGATATGGTACTAATTTTAATAGAAAAATAAATGTTTCAGATAATAATATTGATGAGTTTATGCAAATTATGAAGCAAAATGGCAATATGATAATTAAATCATATATGGATGGAGAAAGTGAATATACTTTTACTGATGAAAAACTTAATATTTATTGTGTTTTTGATAGGGAAGATGTAGAATTTTTTGAATATAGTTGGAGAAGTTATGAAGATTCTAGATATAGTAAAAGTAAAGAATTTGTACTTAAGCTTAATTTAGAAGATTATGGAATATTATATTCAAGCAAAAATGTATATTTCTTTTATCAAAACAAAATATATACATTAGAAAAAGAAAAATGGCTAATGGATATATTAAATTTATTTAGTCGTGAAGAAAGAATTATTGTTCCAAAAGATAAAGTTGATGAATTTAAAAATGTAGTTTTTCCAAAATTAAGATTTGTAAAAGATGAAACTATTAAAAAGCTTGAAGAAGCATCAACATATATTGTAAATAAAGTTGCTGCTAAAATGCTATTAGATGTAGATAATGATGGAAATATATTATTAACTTTAAAGTTTTGCTATGGAGATAATGAATGCAATATCTTAGATAAAAATTATAATAACTTTATAAAAGAGAATAACATAATTAGGGATATTCCTTCTGAAACTAAAATATTAGAAAGATTATTTTTAGATGGATTCGAGTATGTAAAAGATAGAAAAGAATTTATCATGAAAAATACTGATGATATATATAATTTTATAACTAATAAAATTGAAGGATATATGAATGACTTTGAAGTATTAGCAACAGATAAATTTAAAAATAAACAAATAAAAAGACCTAAGATTTCTAGTGTAGGTATAAAAATAGATAATGGTCTATTAGAATTAGACTTATCTAAAATTAATATAGATATTAAAGAAATAAAAGATATTTTAAAAGATTACAACATAAAGAAGAAATATCATAAATTAAAAAATGGAGACTTATTAGATTTATCAAATAATAGTGATTTAGCATTATTAGATGAAATGTCTACAACTTTGGATATTGATTATAGTAAAATAGATAAAGGAGTTGTAAATCTTCCTATTAGTAGAAGTTTTTATTTAGAAAAATTAATAGAATCTAATAAAGACATTAATGTATCTAAAAATGAAGAGTTTTCTAAAATTATAGACTCAGTTGAAAACTCTGATTCACAAGATGATATTGAGCTTGATAAGAATTTCGAAGATAAACTTAGAGATTACCAAAAAATAGGATATAAATGGCTTAAAACTTTGGAAAAATATAAATTTGGTGGAATACTTGCAGATGATATGGGACTTGGAAAAACTCTTCAAATAATTGCAATATTACAATCTAGTAAAAAAGATAAAAAGAAGAGTACTTCTATAGTTGTTTGTCCTAGCACTTTAGTTTTAAATTGGAAATCTGAAGTTGAAAAATGGTGTGATTCTATGAAACTTTTAATAGTAAGAGGTAATGCTGAAGAAAGAGCTAAACAACTAGAAAATTATAAAGATTTTGATTTAGTAATTACATCATACGACTTACTTAAAAGAGATATTGATAATTATAATGATAAATATTTCAAATATATTATTGCCGATGAAGCTCAATACATAAAAAATTCAACAACACAAAATGCTACTTCTCTAAAAAATTTAAAAGGAGAAATAAAATTTGCATTAACTGGTACTCCGATAGAAAATTCAGTTGCAGAATTATGGTCTATATTTGATTTTATTATGCCAGGATATTTGTATAATTATAATAAATTTAAAAAGAAGTTTGAAGAACCAATTTTAAAAAATCAAGATGTAGAAGCTTTATCTAGACTAAAAAAATTAATTGCTCCTTTCGTATTAAGAAGAGTAAAAAAAGATGTATTAACAGAACTTCCTGAAAAAAATATTACAATTATGAAAAATCAGATGGAAGATGAACAGCAAAAAATTTACTTATCATATTTAATGCAAACTAGAAAAGAAATTGCGGAAGAACTAAGTGATAGTACTTTTGAAAAGAGTAAATTTAAAATTCTTATGTTACTTACAAGGTTAAGACAAATATGTTGCCATCCTGGACTTTTTATAGATAATTATAAAGGTGGAAGCGGAAAATTAAAGCAATGTATGGATTTGATAAATGATGCAATAGAGGCAAATCATAAAATTTTATTATTTTCAAGTTATACTTCAATGTTTGATATAATAGAAAAAGAATTAGATAAGCAAAAAATAAAATATTTTAAATTAGTAGGGTCTACTCCAGTAAGTAATAGAATTGAAATGGTAGAAGAATTTAACAAAAATAAAGATATTAAAGTATTTTTAATATCACTAAAAGCTGGCGGAACAGGACTTAATTTAACTTCTGCAGATGTTGTTATACATTATGACCCTTGGTGGAATGTATCAAGTGAAAATCAGGCAACAGATAGAGCATATAGAATTGGTCAAAAAAACAGTGTACAAGTTTATAAGCTCATAACATCTGATTCAATAGAAGAAAAAATAAATAAAATGCAAGAGAAAAAAGAAAAACTATCAAAAGATATTTTATCTACAAAAGAAACATTTATTAATAAAATGTCTAAAGATGAAATATTGGATTTGTTTGCTTAATTTAAAAATATAATAAAATTATATAAAATGATTAGGAGATGATTAAATTATGACAATAGTAGCAGGCTCTTTAATAATAAAAGATAATAAAATATTAATGGTTCAAGAAGCCCAAAAATCATGTTATGGTCAATGGAATTTTCCCGCTGGACATGTTGATGAAGGAGAATTTATAACTGATGCAGCAATTAGAGAAGCATTTGAAGAAACTGGTTGTAAGATAAAATTAACAGGAGTTTTACCAATTAGTACAATTGTATTACCTAATGGTGAAACAATTGTAACAATAAAATTTACAGCCGATATTATTGAAGAAAATATCAAAGTTGATAAAAATGAACAGTTAGATGTGCAATAGATAGAATTAGACAAAGTAAAGACTATGACTAAAGATGAACTTAGAGGATTTGATACAGCTCTAAATGATATTAAAAATTTTGAAAATGGTAAGATATATCCACTTGAATTATTTGATACTAATATTTATAGAAGATAGGGAAATTTGGTTATAGTGATATAGAACGCTAATATTAAAAATACAGATAATATTTATAGCACGAAAAATAATAGTAAAAATTGCACATATGGAAGTGGTAAGAAATATAAGGACTGCTATGAAAAAAATTATAAACAGGAAGAGAACTCTGAAATTTCAAAGTTCTTTTCCTATTTGCGTTATTATATTTTACTTTTTCTTATGATTGTGATGATGTTGCTTGCAATTTTTGGCAGAATCAAGAATTCCTTCAAATTCTTTCATGTACCTGACTTCCTTTCAAAACTATACTCTGATTGGGGGCAATCTTATCAATAATATCTTTGACCTTTGTTAAACGGACTTTGAGCCTTTCACCAATTTTAAAATTTGAAACATTTGGCAAATCAATTTTTGATATTATAAAGGATGTTGATTTTATAATATACAATGAAGAAAATTTAAAAAAATATTTAGATAATAAAGATTATATCAATAAAAAACTAAATGTAACTAATATTAGCAAAGAACATATAGAATATCAATGTAATAAATTTAAAAAACATTTTAATGATTTATCCGATATGAAAAAAATAATATCACGAAATATTACTGGAATCCAAATTAGTAAAGGAGTTCTATCCACGCCAAGATTTATTGGAGATAAGACATATAGTATACCAAAAGATAACAACAAAAGAGAAATATTGAAATTAGAAGTAATCGAAAGCATAAATACTTCATTAATTCCTAGAATAGCTAAAGTAAAACTTAATAATAAAATATATGAATTAATAACACCAATTTGGAAATATGATAGTTATTTAAGAGATGGAGATATAATAGAAGTAAAAGGTTCTAGAATAGAAGAAAGCAAACAAATTATTCTTTACAATTATGGAGACTATATTAGATTTCAGTAAAAAAACTAAATTTTTAATTAAGTAAGCAACTATATTTATTAAGATTATGTTATAATTTAGAAAAAATGCTATTCAGTAGCAAAAAAGGAGGCAAATATGAAAGATACCATTATTTATTTAATAAGACATGCTGAAACAGTATGTGAGAATGGAATTAGAAATACAAATGAAGATAATCAATTAATTAATGAAAAAGAAATCTTATCAGTGGAAGGTGAGGAACAATCTAAAATACTAAGCAAAAATATGGAACTGAATAATATTGATGTTATTTGGTCAAGTAGCTATACAAGAGCAAAAGCTACTGCAAAATATATTGCCCAAATTAATAATTTGCCTATTAATTTAGACAGTAATTTAAGTGAAAGAAAATTAGGAAATTTAAAAGAATTATCGGAGTTTATGAGAGACAAAAGTACAAGAGATCCTTCTCAAGAACAGTTACTAGACAGAAAATTTAAAACATCTGATGGAGAAAGTGCAGAAGATACAAGAGAAAGGATGACAAAATTTTTTAAAAGAATATTGAAGGAATATGAAGGAAAGAAAATTGCAGTTGTAAGTCATCGGAGGGTCAATAAAATTTTTCTTATTAAATTGGTGCATAGTAAATAAAGATATTAAATTAGTATTTAAAGATACTATTTTGGATATAACATCTCCATGTTTATTAAAAATGACATTTAGAAAAGATGAATTAATAAACATAGAACAATTAGAATATAAGTAATAATAAAAAATAATAAGAGATTGTTTGATAGAATTTGGAGCAAATCATGAAGGAACAGCTTGGACGGATCTAAATTTAGATAAATTTTCTCTTGTCTATTCTAATCCTGAAAATAAGTATTTTGTTGCAGAAGATGAAAATGGAAAAGTTGTAGGAGGAGTCGGTATTGGTAAAATAGACGGAGTAGAAGATACCTGCGAACTACAAAAAATGTACTGCATAAAAGAAGTAAGAGGAACAGGAGTATCTCATAAATTAATAGAAAAAGCTTTAGAATATGCTAAAAAATACTATTCGAAATGTTACCTAGAAACTTTAGATAATATGATAGGTGCACAAAAATTATATGAAAAATATGGATTTAAAAGAATAAAAAATCCAATAATAAAAACAGAGCATTTTGCATGTGATATTAGATATTTTAAAAATCTAGATTAAATTTAGTAATATACAAAAAGTGATTAAAAAATATTAGAATATAAATAAAAAAAGCTTGACTTAAAGTTAACTCTAAAGTATAAACTATATTAGTATTAATTTTTATTTAGAGGAGGAAAAGATTATGGTTAAACTAACTGCTGGAAGAGATTCTCTTGGAGGATTTGCAGATGAATTTGCAAAATTAAATGATGATATTTTATTTGGAGAAGTTTGGTCAAGAGAGGATAAATTATCCCTAAAAACAAGATCAATTATTACTATAACTTCACTAATAAGCAAAGGTATTGTAGATAGTTCATTAAAATATCATTTAGAAACAGCTAAAAATAATGGAGTTACAAAATCAGAAATGGCAGAAATATTAACTCATCTTGCTTTTTATGCTGGATGGCCTAATGCTTGGGCTGCATTTAGAATGGCTAAAGAAATATATGAAAAAGAAGAAAATAATAATACAAATGAAATGCATGGTGGATTTTTCGGACTTGGAAAACTAAATACTGAATATGCAAAATATTTTGTTGGGAATTCATACTTAAATCCATTAACCAATCCAAATGAAACTGTGTTTATAGCGAATGTTACATTTGAACCTAAATGTAGAAATAATTGGCACATTCATCATGCAACAAAAGGTGGAGGACAAATCTTAGTATGTGTTGATGGAGAAGGATGGTATCAACAAGAAGGAAAAGATGCTATTAGCCTAAAGCCGGGGATGGTCATTACAATTCCAGCAAATATTAAGCATTGGCATGGAGCTAAAAAAGATTCTTGGTTTAGTCATTTAGTAATTGAAGTTCCAGGCGAAAATACAAGTAATGAATGGTGCAAGCCAGTATCTGATGATGAATATGATAAATTAAACTAAATATAAAATTATTTTTTGTGTAGGAGTAAAAACAATATTGCACATATAATAAAGCAAATTAAAGTGCATTTAAAAAACAGGATATAAATTGATAAATAGTAAATTTGCCTCGCAGATTGCAAACTTAAAACTTAAATAAAATAAGTAAATAAATGTATAAGATTTAAA
Organism: Bacillota bacterium; assembly: GCA_963928415.1. Lineage (GTDB taxonomy): Bacteria > Bacillota > Clostridia > TANB77 > CAG-508 > CAG-793. The sequence goes on from CAWVEX010000049.1 coordinate 6,694, forward strand.
GTGAGTATATTATTTTTGATATGCTCATTTTTAATAAAAATAATGTGGAGTTTCTCATAAGTCTTTATTAATTATGTAAAATACAAAAAAATGTTGTATAATATAGTTGTAGTTCTATATTGCGACATTTTAAAGTGTAAGGAGGTAATTTATTTGAGAGAGTTATTTGTAGAAAAAGTAATTGATAAGACTGAAAACTTTTTAGACAATAACCAAAGAAAAATGTTAAAAGAAATACTAACAGAAATATGTTTAAATTACCAAATAGAAATATTAGAGAAGAACCAAAGAGAAGAAATACAACACAATTTAGAAGAATACACAAAGTAAAAACCACCAAAAGAGTTAAAGAAACTTTAACTGATGAGAATTTAGAAAAATTAAGAGATACTTGTTCAAATGTAAGAGATTTAGCAATATTGGAACTATTGATATCTACTGGTATGAGAGTAGGAGAACTAACTAAATTAAATATTTCTGATATAGACTTTCAAGAAAGAAGTTGTGTAGTTTTAGGAAAAGGAAATACTGAAAGAGAAGTATATTTTAGTGCCAAAAGTAAAATGTACATAGAAAAATATTTGGAGACTAGAACAGATGATAATGAAGCATTATTCGTATCATTAATAAAACCATATAATAGATTAGGAATATCAGGAATTGAAATTATTATCAGAAATTTAGGAAAAGAAGCAAATATAAATAAAGTACATCCACATAAATTTAGAAGAACAATGGCTACTATGGCTATTGATAAAGGTATGCCAGTTGAACAAGTGCAAAAATTGCTTGGACATATTAAAATAGACACAACAATGGAATATGCTATGGTAAATCAAAATAATGTGAAGAATTCACACAGAAAATATATTACATAGACAATTTGTATTTTAAAACAAAGAAAATGTGTTTTCATTTTATTGATAAGTATTAGTTTTTATGCTATTATAATAATCATAAAAAACAATTATTGAGGTGCAATATGTATAATAAAGAAGAAGTATTAAAAAAAGTAGATATTTTATATAATATGTGGAAGAAAGGTAGTCTTGGTGGCGAAGTTATGCCAGAAGATGCAAATCCACATTTAGATAAATCTTCATTAGAAAATTATATTTATTTTACATTACCTATGGCATTGAACTATCAAAGAAACTCATATAAATTATGGAAAAGTGCATTAAATACATATAATGATAAAGAAACTAACTTTGTATTTAATCCTAAAATATGTTTAGAGAAATCTTTTGAAGAAGTGCAATATGCACTTATAAAATACGAAATAGCTCTACAAAAACAAAAGCAAACTGAAATATGGTTAACTCTGTGCAAAACATTTGTAGAATTATATGATGGAGATATTAGAAAATTATTCAACTCATTAGATAATGATGTTGATAAGATAAAAGACTTTATACAAAAAGAAAATAAAAAGAAATTTCCATATTTATCTGGAACAAAAATATGTAACTATTGGCTATATGTAATATATCAATATACAGACAGAAAATATAAAAATATAGAGCATTTAACCGTTGCACCAGATACACATGTAATTCAAGCAACACATAGATTAGGTTTAATAAATAATGAAGAATTAAATAAAAATGATGTGCAACTTATAGTAGTTGATAGATGGAATGAACTATTTAGAGAAACTAAGTATAAGCCTATTGATATACATACTCCATTATGGTTATGGAGTAGAAATGGTTTTAAGGAGGTCAAATAAATGAAGGTACTATTTGCAACAACAAATCCAGCAAAAATAAAAAGATATACGGAAAAATTAAAAGAAAAGAATATAGAAGTATTAACTATTAAAGATTTAGGAATAAATCTAAAGCCCGAAGAAACGGGAAAGAATGCTATAGAGAATGCTTATATAAAAGCGAAAGCTTATTATGACGAAACGAAAATTACAACTATAGGAATGGATAATAATTTATATATAGAAGAGTTACCAGAAGAAAAGCAACCAGGAACTCATGTAAGAAGAGTAAATGGAAAAGAGTTAAATGATGATGAAATGATTAAGTATTATTCAAATTTAGTTAAAGAATATGGTGGAAAGCTAACAGCTAAATGGGTATATGGAATGGTAATATATGATGGAAAAGAACCAAAAGAATATAGTTGGAGTAAAAGCCATTTCTATTTTGTTGACAAACCATGTGAAAAAAGAAATCCTGGTTATCCATTGGACTCAATGTCAATTATGCCAGAATGTAATAAATATTTTGTCGATTTAACAGAAGAAGACAGGAATAGAAATACAAAGAACTATAAAGAAGATGATGTTATTGATTTTATAGTAAATAATTGTAGTAAGTAGGAGCAATAAATTATGCAATTAGAAGATTTAAAAGTTGAATATGATAAATTACAAATAAAATATGGAGCAAAAGAATTAACATCTATATATAATGGTGGGTGTACAAATAATCCAAATATTTGTTTTGTATTTATGAATCCAACTGGAAGGAATATTGCATCTAGCCCTAATTGGAAAGGTAGAAGATCCCCATGGATAGGAACTAAAAATATATGGAAATTATTTTATAGAATTGGATTACTTGACGAAAGCATATATGAGGAAATTCAAAAAAGAAAACCACAGGAATGGGATGAAAACTTTGCTGACTTAGTATATGATGATGTAGAACAACATAAATATTTCATAACTAATCTTGGAAAATGTACTCAAGTTGATGCAAGAGTATTACCAAATTCAGTTTATAGCCAATATCTTGATTTATTATGCAAAGAAATTGAAATAATTAATCCCAAGATAATTATAACTCTTGGAAACCAAGTTAGCTCTATTTTATTAAATAAAAATATATCAGTATCACAATTCAGGAAGCAAAGTTTTCCAATAAATATTGCAGGAAAGAATTATAACGTATATCCTGTTTATTATCCTATTGGAAATGGAATGATGAATATAGATAAGGCGATAGAAGATTTGAATTACATTATAAGAACAAACATTAAAATTTCTTAAATAATATAAGTAACCAAAACTA
>CAWVEX010000050.1:0-31453 GCA_963928415.1 Bacillota bacterium
GGAAAAAGAGAAATCTCTCTTTCTACTTGTACTGATGATTCAAGATATAGACTTCTAATATGGGCAAAAGAAGATGAATAAGTTTATTTGATGTCAAATAATTATATGATAACGAAATTTTTAATGAAAAAAGAAACTTTGAAAATAAATTAGCAAAATTAGTTGACAATATTAAAAAAATGGGGTAGAATATATATTGTTGTAATCACAGATGGTGGATTTAGCGTAGTTGGTTAACGCGCCAGTTTGTGGCACTGGAGACCATGGGTTCGAGTCCCATATTCCACCCCATTTATATAAACATATTGGGCTGTAGCCAAGTGGTAAGGCATTAGACTTTGACTCTAACATGCGCTAGTTCGAATCTAGCCAGCCCAACCAAATTAATACTTACATTTACTAATAAGAAGTATATGTAAGTATTTTTTTATAATAAATAATTAGAGGAAAATTAAGTATGGAAATTGAAAGAAGATTTTTAATAAAAGATATAAGCAAATTAGATTTATCTAAATATAAAAGTAAACGTATTATTCAAGATTACTTATACAAAGATAATTTTACCGCAATAAGAAAAAGACAAACTATAAAAGATAATAAAACAATTTATACATATACAGTAAAAACAAATAAAATAGGTTTAAGTGTTAATGAAATAGAACAAGTTATTACTTTAGAACAATATAACAATCTAAAAGTAAATCCTAATTTTAACCATATAGATAAAACAAGATACTTAATACCATATAAAGATAATCTTACTATTGAGCTTGACATATTTAAAGAGAATTTTAATGGAATTATATTTGCTGAAATAGAATTTAAAAGTGAAGAGCAAGCAAATAGTATAGAACTTCCTAGTTGGTTTGGAACTGAAATTAGCAATAAAATAACTAATTCAGATATGGCAAGCATGCCTACTGAGAAAATATTTGAATTTGTAAATAGTATTAATTAAATAAATATGAAGACAAAAAAAGCTACTTCTTATGAAGTAGCTTTATGTTTTTTTTATTTATTTTTAATTAACAGCAACCTCTGTTATTTCCACCACAGCAGCAGAATATTAATATTAAGAATATAATTAAGAAACAGCAGTCATTGTCTTTTCCAAAACAGCCGCATCCACATTTATCTGGCATAATTATCCTCCTTTCCATCTACTCCTTTATGAGTAGTTATTTAACTAGCAACCGCAATTGTTGTCGTTTCCACATCCGCATCCACAGTTGTTGTTTCCACCGCAGCATCCGCAAAGTAAAAAGATTAATATTATGAACCATAACATATCTCCATTACAACCTCTCATATTTTACCTCCCTCATAAAGAATTTAACTTCTTTTGTATAGTATATATTATTCTTTATAAATTAAATTGGTTACTCATAGTATAAAAGTAAAATTTAAAGTTAGAATTTTTGTAGTAAAATATAGTATATTTTTTTTAGATATGATATAATGCTAGTGCAAAATAAGGAATTTAAAGTTATATATTTATTAGATAATTTTTAAATAAAAAAATATAAATAATATAAAACTTATATAAGTATAAGTTGAAAGGAAAATTTACAAATGGGAAAGATTGTTTTATTAGATGACCTAACTATTAACCAAATAGCAGCTGGCGAAGTTATTGAAAGACCTGCTTCAGTAGTAAAAGAGCTTGTTGAAAATTCAATAGATGCAGGTGCTAAAAATATAACTGTTGAAATAAAAAATGGAGGAATTTCATATATTAGAATTACAGATGATGGTAGTGGAATAATGCCAGATGATATGGAAATTGCATTTGAAAGACATGCAACAAGTAAAATTCGTAAAGCAGATGACCTAGATACAGTAAAATCTATGGGGTTTAGAGGTGAAGCTTTAGCAAGTATTGCAGCTATTGCAAAAGTAGATTTAGTATCTAGAACAGAGCAAAATGATATAGGTTACAAAATAGAAATTCAAGGTGGAAACATTTTAGATGAGCATGAAGAAGGATGCCAAAAGGGTACTACTATTACAGTTAGAGAACTATTTTATAACACACCTGTTAGATATAAATTCTTAAAAAAAGATTTTACTGAATCAGGATATATTGAAGATACTATAACTAGAATAGCTTTGGCAAATCCAGGAGTTGCTATTAAATTAATAAATATGGGAAAAATATCTATTCAAACTACTGGAAGTGGAAAATTAGAAGATGTCATATACAGTATTTATGGAAAAGAAATAGCTCAGAATTTATTACCTGTAGAATATGAATATGAAGATATGAAAGTAAGCGGTGTTATAGGTAAGCCAAGTATTGCACGTTCAAATAGATCTAATCAATTATTCTTTGTTAATAAAAGGTTTATAAAAGATAAAACATTAACAAGTGCAGCAGAACAAGCTTTTAAAGGATTAGTTACAATAGGTAAACATGGATTTTTAGTTTTGAATATAGATATGGATCCTAAAAAAGTTGATGTAAATGTTCATCCAACTAAGTTAGAAGTTAGATTTCAAGAAGAAGGAAAAATATTTAAAGCAATATACAATAGTATAAAACAAGCATTGCTTAAATATGACTTAGTTCCAGGTTCTGAAAAAGATATTAAAAATTCAACACCAAATGATATATTAAAAAATATTAATTCTAATTTATTTACTACAAAAGTTGAAGCAAATGTAGAAAAAGTAAGTAGTGAAGAAAAAAATATTCCTAAATACAGTGAATTTAAAAGCACAATGAGTAATTTAGATCAAGATACTAGAAAAAGATTTATAGATGAGATTACTGGAACAAAAAGCCCTGAAGAAATTGGTCAAAAATTAGCAGATATTACAAAAGCTATGTATGATGAGCAAAACAAAAAAGAAAAAGATACTTTAAAAGAAAATGATGAAGAATATAAGGTAGAAAATATAGATAAAGTAGATGAAAAAAAAGAGGTTAAAGAGGATCAAAATCAAATTGATGTTAATAAAGTTCAAATTGAAAGTAAAGAAGAAAGCAAGGAAGAAAATAAAGAAACAATTGAAAATGTAAAATCATTAGATAATGAAACTTATAAAAATAAAGAGTTAAAAGATGAGTCTAATCAAGCTAACTCTATAGTAAACAATCAAAAAGAATCTAATGATTTTGAAAAAGATAATAAAGATAGTGAAGAATCTTTCGAAGAAATGTATAAAAGATTATTTGGAAGAGATATAACAGAAGCTAAAAAAGAATATGCAGAAAAGAAGGAAGAAGAAGAAAAAAATTCACCTCTTACTGAAATTACTGGAAGAGAAATATCTATGTTTGAAAAAGAGGGAATCGATAATAACCCTAAATATAAATTTATAGGTATTGCTTTTAAAACTTACATAATATTAACAATGGGCGATGACTTATATATATTAGACCAACATGCAGCTCATGAAAGAATAATGTATGAAAAAGTTAAGGCTAATTATTATAGTCAAGGTGAAAAAGATTGCCAATTAATGCTTTTACCAGATATAATAAAATTAAGCACTAGAGAAATGGGAATATTTAGAGATAACAAGGAAATGTTTAATAAAGCAGGTTTTGAAGTTGAAGAATTTGGAGATAATACTGTAAAATTAACAGGAGTTCCAGAATTTTGCTTAGACTTTGATACTCAAGAAATTTTCCTAGAAACTTTAGATGAAATTAATACAGTAGCAAGAACTGCAAAACAAGAAATAGAAGACAAATTTTTAGCAACTGTTGCTTGCAAAGCAGCGGTAAAAGCGCATATGGCTCTTTCAAAAGAAGAAGTAGATAGCTTGATGGAACAATTATTAAGATTACCTAATCCATTTACTTGCCCTCATGGAAGACCAACAGTAATAAAAATGTCTAAAAATGATATTGAAAAGAAATTTTCAAGAAGATAAAATAGAACATTAGAAAAAAGAAAGGACTATACAAATGAGTACAGCATTAATTGCATTTATAATTGTAATAAATTTAGCATCAATTTTTGTAATATATAAAGTTTTAAGCAATATAGATTTAAAAAATAAGTTAATACTTGTTGCAATTGGTGAAATAGTTATGTATGTTATATTATTTATAGTGTATGGAATTAGCTCAAGAGGCGCAAATGAAATGGTAGTTAATTCTTCAAGGCAAATAATATTATTTACATTTTTGCCAATTAATATAATATGCATAGAACTTCCTATAATGCTTTCTTTAAAAAAATTACAACAAGGGGATATTGATAATAATAAATTTAAAAGAAGAATAGTAATAACTTTAATTGTAGCAATTATAATTCTAATACTTGAATTTAACTATATTAAAAATATGCAAAATGATTTAAGCAATTTTATTACAAATGCAAAATATATTAACAATATAGAGCAAAAGAATTAATTATATTAAAGTAAAAAATATAGCATGAGGTAGAAAATGGTAAAAAAGCAAGTTATAGTAATATGTGGACCAACTGCATCAGGGAAGACAAGCTTAGGAATAAAATTAGCAAAAAAAATAGATGGTGAAATAGTTTCTTGTGATTCTATGCAAATATATAAAGATATGACAATAGGAACTGCAAAGCCAACTTATGAAGAACGTAAAGAAGCTGTGCACCATCTAGTAGATTTTGTTCTTCCAAATGAAAGATATAGTGTAGCTGAATATAAAAAAGATGCAGAAAATATAATAGAACAAATAATAAATAAAGGTAAAAAGCCAATAATTGTTGGTGGAACAGGATTATATTTAAATTCTTTAGTATATGGTATAGATTATCCCAACATAGAAACGGATTTACGATATAGAGAAGAGCTTGAAAAAAGAGTTAAAGAAGAAGGCTTAGAAAAGCTGTATGATGAAGCTAAAAAAATAGATGAAGAAGCAATTAAAAAAATAAGTCCAAATGATAAAAAAAGAATTCTTAGAATTTTAGAAATATATCATACTACAGGAAAAAACAAAACTGAGTTAGAAGAAATTTCAAGAAAAAATGGTCCTAAATACGACTATAAAGTATATGTTTTAAATATGGATAGAAGTATTCTTTACGATAGAATAAATAAAAGAGTAGACAAAATGATAAAAGATGGTTTAATAGAAGAAGTAAAAAGTCTTTTAGAAAAATATAAAGAATTTCCTACTGCAATGCAAGGGCTAGGATATAAAGAGGTTGTAGAATACTTAGAAAATAAACTTTCAAAAGAAGAAATGATAGAAAAAATAAAGCAGGAAACTAGAAGATATGCAAAAAGGCAGATTACTTGGTTTAAATCATATAAAGACGCTATTTGGCTAGATGCTTCTAAAGAAAATAATGTGGATATTATATTAAAAAATATACAAAACTAAAAAATTAATAAATTTATACATCAAATTTGATTAAGGAAAATGTAAGAAAAATTTACATAGGGAAAACTAATATTTAATAAAAAAGAATTAAAAGATAGTTGGAGGAAACGTGAAAAAAATCACTAAAAATGACAAAAAAGAACAGTCTAGTAATAATAATGAGCAAGAATTTAAAGAATTTAAAAACATAAATTTTGAAGAAGATGAAGAAGATGACAAGGATAAAATAACTAATCAAGAATTAGAAAATAATAAAAAAGGCAAGACAAAAACATTAAATAAAAAAGTTAGAAATAATAAAATAGCAGTTAATAAAAACTCTTTTTTTAATAAAAAAGAAAAAAAGAGTAAGCAAGCTAAATATAAAGATAAAATTCAAAAAAGAGAAAGTTTTTTAAATGATATTCCAAATAAGCCTAATATAAAAATTAAAAGGAAGATTAACAAAAAGAGAATTGGTTTAATAATATTATTAACATTTATAGTATGCACATATTTAGGATTATCTGTTTATCATTTAATAAAAAATCCAACAGATACTGTAATGGTTATTGAAGGAAGTCTTTCTGAGGAAGAAACTGTTGAAGGTTATATAATAAGAGATGAAACAGTTATAAAGGGACAAAACTATAAAAATGGTATGGTTGAAATAAAATCAGAAGGCTCAAAAGTTGCAAATGGCGATCCAATTTTTAGATATTATTCATCAGGAGAAGATGATTTAAAAAAGAAAATAGCAGATTTAGATGTAAAAATTCAAGAGGCAATGGAAAAGAATGATGAAAGTATTCCTTCTTCAGATGTAAGGCTTTTGGATTCTCAAATAGAAAATACTCTAGATCAAGTAACAAATACAAATGATATTCAACAAATAAAAGAATATAAAAAAAGTATAGCAGAAAAAATAACTAAAAAAGCTAAAATAGCAGGTGAGCTTAGTCCAGCAGGTTCATATTTAAAAAAACTTATTGATGAAAGAAGTAGCTACGAAAATGAACTTAATTCAGGAGCTGAATATGTAAATGCAACAAGAAGCGGAATTGTATCTTATAGAATTGACGGACTAGAAGAAACTTTAACTCCAAATGATTTTTCAAAAATAAATAAAGATTTTTTGAAAAATTTAAATTTAAAAACAGGACAAATAATATCTTCAAGCAATGAAGAGGGCAAAATAGTTAATAATTTTATTTGTTATATAGCTTGCACTTCTAAAACTAAGGAAGCAAATGAAGCAAAAGTAGGAGATAAAGTAAAGCTTGCACTACCTAGTTCAAAAGAGGTAGATGCAGTAATAGAGTATATTAATAAAGAACAAAATGAAGAAGTAACACTAATTTTTAGCTTTACAGAAGGAATAGAAGAATTACTAAATTATAGAAAAGTTTCAATTGATATAATTTGGTGGGATACTAAAGGATATAAAGTTCCAAATACTTGTATTATAGAAGAAAATGGTTTAAATTATGTAATAAGAAATAGAGCAGGGTATTTAGATAAAGTTCTTGTAAAAGTACAAAAAGCGACAGAAAACTACTCTATAGTTAAAAATTATAGTACATCAGAGATAGAAGAGCTAGATATAGATAAAAATGTATCAACATCAATAATTCTTTATGATGAATTACTTTTAAAACCATCTAACGAACAAATAAATAATGCATCATAATATTACAAAACTGTTACAAATACATTAAATAATGATTACATATTACAAAAACTATTGACTTTATCCAAAAAAAGTTAGATACTTAGTATAGTCGTAGACACGAATGAGAAATTTAGGAGGTTGTTTATAAATGTCAAGCGCAGTTTTAAATAAGTTTATGAATATTTTTGGAATGGGAGCGGAAGATGCCGAAGAAGAAGACTTCAATGAAGTAAATGATAATTACGAAGAAGATGAACTAGAAGAGCCAAAAGGACTTTTCGGAAGAAAAAGTGGTAAGGTTGTTAGTATGGCTGGACAAGTTAGAATGGTTATTATGCAACCTACATCTTTTGAACAATCTGAGGATATATGTGATTTATTAAAAGAAAAAAGATCAGTAATTATTAATTTAGAATATGTAAATAAAGATATAGCTAGAAGAATTATTGACGTAGTAAGCGGTGCAGCACATGCATTAGATGGACATATGCAAAAAATATCTAGTTCAATATTTTTAGTTGCACCATATAACTATGATATAACTTCAGAAACAAGAGAAGAAACCAAGAGCAAAATACCAGTATCTTGGTTAAAGAGTAATGCTAATAATTAAATATGGGGGAATAATATGATTACACCTTTAGATATTGAAAATAAAAGATTTTCAAAAAAGACTCTTAATGGATATGATCCAGAAGAAGTTGATGATTTTTTAGATGAATTGACTAAGGATTATTCAGCAATTTACAAAAAAGCTAATGAAAATGATAAAGAAGTAGATGACTTAAAAATGAAATTAGATCATTATAACCAAATTGAGTCAACACTGCAAAATACTTTGCTTATGGCTCAATCTGCTGCAGATGAAGTAAAAAATGCTGCCCAAAAACAAGCTGAACAAATTATTAGGGAAGCAGAGGGTAAAGCAAAGGAACGTACAGAAAACTTAGATGTACAAATAGCAGATAAAAGAAAAGAATTAGAAGACATTAGTAAACAACTTGATGTATATAAAGCAAAAATGGAATCTTTACTTATATCTCAATTAGAACTATTAAAAGACGTAAATAAAGATGACTAGATTTTTATATTAAAAAAATTATAAATAGATTACAAATTTGTAATAAAAAAAGCGGATATATGCAATTATTTAGCGTATATCCCTTTATTTTACAGTAAATTTATGCTAAAATATCTGTATTACAGTGATGTTAAGGAAATATTACAATTTTATTAAGTCTATTGACAAGAAAGGATTTAAAGTTAAAATATAGATATGAGAGTTATAAGTGGAATCGCAAGAGGCACTAAGTTAAAGACAATTGAAAGTAATTCAACTAGGCCAACTCTAGATAGAGTAAAAGAATCTTTATTTAATATATTGCAAGACAAAATAAAAGGTAAAATAGTATTAGATTTATTTGCAGGAAGTGGTGCTATTCGGAATTGAAGCATTAAGTAGAGGGGCATCAAAAGCATATTTTTGTGATTTAAATAAAGAAGCAATAAAGGTGATAAAAGAAAATTTACAAAAAACTAGATTGCAAGATAAATCAATAATTTACAATTGTGATTATATAAGTGCAATTAAAAAAATAAAAGATAAACTTTCAATAATATTTTTAGATCCACCATATAAACTTGATTTAGCAGTAAGCGCTATAAAAATCTTACAAGAAAATAATTTACTTACAAAAGATAGTATCATAATTATTGAAACAGATGAAATAAATAGAGATCTTGAAGAATTGCAAAAGATAGAAAACATAGAGATATTTGATACAAGAAAATATGGGAGAGCAAATTTAATATTTATAAAAACTCGCTTTGCTGTTCCAATTTAGCATTAACAAATTAAGTTTTGCTAAAGGAAAGAGGAATTGAAGGATGGAAATATTTACATTATTAGAAAATTTAGAAGAAAATGTTGAAAACTCTAAAAAGGTACCTTTTACAAATAAAGTTATGATTGAACAAGAGGATATACTAAATATTATAAAAGATATTAGATTGAAAATGCCAGAGGATATGAAGCAGGCTAAATGGATTAGCGAAGAAAGAGATAGAATATTAGAAGAAGCTAAAAAAGAAGCTGATGACGTTGTAAAGGAAGCTGAAAATAGAATTATTTCTATGATTGATGAACATGAAATAACTAAAAAGGCATATGAACAAAAAAATCAAATAATGGAAGCTGCAAACGAAAATTCTAGACAAATAACACAAGGTGCTAAAGAGTATGCAGATAATATTTTAGTAGATTTAGAAAAAAGATTAGAGAAGATACTTAAAGAAATAGCTCAAGATAGAAAAGAACTAAAATAAGGGTAAAGAATAAGTGTTATATAAAAAACTCGTTTTATTAAACCAAAAGTTAAAAAACGAGTTTTTATTTTTTTATTTTAATAATATATCATATAATCAATTTCAGGGAAAATGCAATCTTTAGCTTCAATATCTTTTAAAAATCTTTCATCTAATTCCTCCTTATTAATTAAAGCATTATACATTTTATTAAATCTTCCTATATGATCTTTTATTCTTTTTTTAGCATAATCAACCATTGTACCATTAGTTATAATAAATAACCAATCACTACTTTGCGCTAAAACAAGTTCTCTAGCACATTGATTAAGTATTCTTCTTTTTTTAGATTTTTTAGGCTCATTAGGAAACATTTTTGCTAATTTGCACATTCTATCTCCGGCAGTATGCAAATGCTTATGAACATAATCATTTGATGGATTTAGCCATACTTCAGAATAACCTTTTGCACCCCAACTAGAACGGCATGGTGTACATTCTTGTATTTCAGGATATTTATCAATATATTCACTAGGTGTAATTAATTTAAAATTGCAATCATCATAATATATTTTTTTGGCTAAGGTATATAAAAAGTCAGGACCTTCATACCACCAATGACCATAAAGCTCAGCATCATATGGACAAACTATAATAGGGGGCTTATCCATATGTTTTGATAAATAATCTATTTGTGCATTTCTACAATCAAAGAAGTGACCAGCGTTATTATTTACTGAATCCATAGCCCACTGCAAATCATAAATGTCTTTATTTTCAGTTTTGCCAGTTATTCTATGGTAACGTATACCAGTAGACACTCTAACTCCATTTGAAGCAATATATGGCTTAATATAATCATATGGAGCATCATAACCAATATCTCTATAAAACTCTCTGTAATTAAAATCTCCAGGATAACCATTAATAGACGACCATACTTGTCTAGATGACTCTAAATCACGTCCAAAAGCAACAACGCCATCTGGAGAAACTATTGGAGCATAAGTACCATAAATAGGGGTAGGGTCTGCATAAAGTATTCCATGAGTTTCAGTTAAAACATACTGAATGCCAAATTCTCTTAAATATTTATCAGCTTCTGGAACATATCCACATTCGGGAAGCCAAAAGCCTTTAATAGGTTTATCAAAATATTTATTATATGTTTGAACACCGATTGCAATTTGAGCTCTAACAGTTTTCTCATTTAAATATAAAATAGGAAAATATCCATGAGTTGCACCACAACCAATTATTTCAAGAACTCCTAAATCTTGAAACTTTTTAAAAGCATTAATTAAATTACAATTATATACATCTTTAAATACATGTAAATCATTAGAATATCTATCATAGTAGTAATGAGAAAGCTTATTTATTCTAGGATTATCCTTTGTCCTTATAATTTCTTTTCCAGCAAGTTCAATATGCTTTTTTAAATATTTAATATATCTTTCTTGAAGCATTTTATTATCTAACATATTAAGAAGTGGAGGAGTAAGAGACATAGTAAATCTAAAATCGACTCCTTCATCAACCAATTTTTGAAATCTTAAAATAAGTGGAATATATGTTTCAGATATTGCTTCATATAACCATTGCTCTTCTAGGTAATCTTCACTTTCTGGATGATGCACAAAAGGTAAATGTGCATGAAGAACAAAACTAACGTATCCTTTTATATTTTTCATTAATTTAACCTCTCTAATACTTCAGCTATAAGCAAAATTATTTTAATAATGCATATTAATAAAACTTAGGTTTTCTAATACAAGAAAACCTAAAAAACATTTGATGTTGGATTTTGCGATGATGGATTTTTAAAATCAAAACTAATATTTTCTTTATCTAAATGTAAAGATTTATATAATTCATATAGATTCTTTAAGAATGGTTTTATTACTCTTGTAGTATATTTTCCAGTGTGAATATTTTTAAAACGAATTTCTCTATATTGCTCTGAATCATAAAATAGTACGTGGTCATTAGGTGATTCAATCATATTAGATGATGTTACATATAAATAGTTATCAGGTAGATTATTAAATTCTCTATCTTTAGGTCTTCTACCAAGTTCAATAACATATTGACATTTAGTATCATTTACATGAATATACCAATTATTGGCAAAATCATTAATATCTATTTCAAAAGAATATTTATCTGTTAAATTATGAATTATTAAAACAGGTTTTGTAGTATAAAATATATTTTCTCCATATTTTTCTTTTATATTATTAACATCTTTATCTGAAATTTCCCAGTAAACAAATAAAGTATTCGGATTTTGTGCTAAAGCCTTTATAACAGTTTTATTGTATTTATATGGTAAATCATAATATTCTACAATAAAAGGCAATTTTTTTACTTTAGTAAAAGTCTTTGAAGAAAGTTTTGCTATTTTATTACTAATTTTGCGTTTTACTATTTCCTTTTTAGTAGTAGTAGATTTATTTTTTCTTACTACAGAAGTTTTTTTACTAGTAGCAGATGATTTCTTTTTAGCACTTTCTTTTTTTAAAGTAGTATTTTTCTTACTTGATGTAGATGACTTTTTTTCAGTGGAAGCTTTTGTAGTTGCAGCCATCTTACTTGTTTTAGTATTGCTAGCAGTTTTTTTAACAGTCGATTTACTACTACTCTCAGATACAGTAGAAACTTTAGCTTTATTGGTTTTACTACTACTGTTAGAAGACTTTTTAGAAGCCTTTACTTTAACCGTGGAAGGCTTAGTATTTTTTGCTTTTTTTGCATCTATTATATCTTTTTCTAATAATTCTTCTTTTGATTTTCTTGGCATTTTTCTCCTCCTTAGTTAAAGTTATAATATACTCATAATATAATATAACAAAGCAAATTTTTTATCAATACATAAATGAAAAAAATATTAAAAAAATTTGTCTTTTTTTATTTACTTTTGTAGAAAAGTTGTATACAATATGTGGTAGAAAAATATTAAAAGTAATTTTGGTTACTTTTAAATAAAAATACTAATGAAAATTATGAAAGGGGCAAAAAATTATGAAAATTTTAATGCTAACATGGGAATACCCACCAAGAATAGTAGGAGGAATAGCAAGAGTAGTATATGACTTATCTCATAGAATGATAAAAGATGGTCATGAAGTTACTGTAGTAACATATAAGGACGGTAATGCCCCATATGTTGAAGATGACAAAGGTGTAAAAGTATATAGAGTAGACAATTATATGATTAATCCAAATAACTTTATTGATTGGATTATGCAACTTAACTTTAATATGCTTGCAAAAGCAAATGAAATTATTGCAAAAGAAGGAAAATTTGATGTAATTCACGCACATGATTGGTTAGTTACATATGCTGCAAAAGCACTTAAAGAATCATATAATATTCCAATTGTTGCGACAATTCATGCAACAGAAAATGGAAGAAATAGCGGAATACATGATGAAACTCAAAGATATATAAATGATACTGAATGGATGCTTACTTATGAGGCAACTGAGGTAATTGTAAATAGTAATTATATGAAAAATGAATTACAGAGAATATTTGGACTTCCTTTTGAAAAAATAAATGTAATTCCAAATGGAATTAATTTAACTAATTTTTCTGGAGTTGAAAGAGATTATGACTTTAGAAGACAATTTGCAATGGATAATGAAAAAATTATTCTTTATGTTGGAAGATTAGTTTATGAAAAAGGTGTACAAAATTTAATAGGAGCAATGCCAAAAATACTTAATAATTATCATGATGCCAAATTAGTTATTTGTGGAAAAGGTGGAATGATGGATGAATTAAAGCAAGAAACTAGAAATTTAGGCATTGAAAACAAAGTATATTTTGCAGGATATTGTGATTCTAAAAAAATTCAAAAAATGTATAAATGTGCAGATTTAGCAGTATTTCCAAGTACATATGAACCATTTGGAATAGTAGCCTTAGAGGCAATGCTTGCAGGAGTTCCAACAGTTGTATCAGATGTAGGTGGACTAAATGAAATAGTTGAACATGGTGTTGATGGAATGAAGAGCTATGCAGGAAATTCAAATTCAATAGCAGATTCAGTTTTAACTTTATTATTTGATGCTAAGTTATGTAATGCAGTTTCAAAAAATGCAGTTAAAAAAGTAAAAGAACTATATAGTTGGAATAAAATAGCACAAGATACCCACTTTGTTTATGAACAAGCAATATGTCAAACTGAAGCTCAAAAGCAAGCAGAAAAAATCGCTCAAGAAAAAGCAGAAAAAACAAAAAAATCTCAAAATCCAGCAAAAGAATTATCAAATCTTTTAGCTTTCAGAAAGAGAAATGCTTATGCATGATAATAAAATATAGTTAAAATATTTAAATTGAATATTTTACATAAAAGAAAGGCAAAATATATATGGAAGTTTATGATACAGCAAATAGATTAGCAGAAGAATTAAAAAATTCAAAACAATATAAGAATTTAAAAGAGGCAAAAGATAAACTATTTGCAGATAGTAAAAAAAGACAACTTATAATTGAATTTGAGGATTTAAAAAAAGAAGTTCAATTAATGGAAGTACACAAAATGCAAGATAAGCCTATTGATGAAAATGCAAAAAAAGAAAAATTAGCCAAAATGTACAATGTTCTTATTGAAAACAAAGATATAAAAGAATATTTTGATTATGAAATTGCATTTAATCAATTAATGGTTGATGTAAATAAGATAATTGGAAATAGTATAAAAGATGTTTTATAATGAATTGGAGTGTAAAATGATAACTAATGAAAATGGTATAACTTTAATATCTTTAGTAATTACAATTGTATTATTATCTTTTTTAGCAAGCATATTAGTAGATTTATCTTTGCAAGATAATGGTATGATTAATTCAATGCATAGTGTAGAAAATTCTTATTATGACCAAAAAGACTTAACTCAAAATAGAATAGATGATATGACTAATGGATGGGAAAACATATTACAATAATTAAATCTATTAGAAAAATTTTTATATAATTAATAGTTAATGGTAATAAGCAAAATATAAAAATAACAGCAGATTAATTTTTTAAAGGGAGGTATACGAATGAAAGCAAATGTAGCTTGGAGTACTGATGAAAACGCTTTTTTAGCAGGTAAAGCCTGTGCAAAAAAGGCAGTACTTGATTTAATTCAAACAAAAGTCGCTTTTATATTTAGTTCAGTAAAATATGATGCACAAAAACTAATTGATGGTGCAAAGGAAGAATTAGGGACAGCACCTATAATAGGATGTACATCAAGTGGAGGAATTTTAGTTCCAGATGGATATATTACATCTGAAAATGGCTTTGCTGGAATAATGGCAATAGGAGATCCTGATACAGCAGTTGGTGTTGCAGGAATGCCTAAGATGTTAACAGCAAGAGAAACAGGAAGACAAGTAGCAATCGATGCTATGAATAAAGTAGGAACAACATTTCCACCAGCTTATTTTTTCATGATAGCAAATCCAGGAGAAGAAGAAGAATATGCAAAAGGTATCCAAGATGTAATTGGAGATGTACCAATGTTTGGAGGAAGCTCAGCAGATGATGACTTATCAGGCAAATGGAAAATCTTCACAGGAGATAGAATATTTTCAGAAGGTGTAGCAGTTGCATTTTTTTATACAAATAAAAAATTAGTTAATGAATATACTGGAAGATATCACGAAACAGTTAATTCAGGAATAATAACCCAAATTGAAGGAAAAAGAACTTTAAAAGAAATAGATGGTCTTCCTGCAATGAAACAATATGCAGAATGGACAGGTTTTAAGACAAGAAATCTAATGGGAAATAAAATATTAACTGCATCAATATTAAAACCATTAGGAGTAAAAACACCTACGGGAAATATTACATTAATAAGACATCCAATGCAAGGAAATCCAGATTATAGTATTAACTTAGGTAATGACCTAGCAGTAAACACTGCAATTATTCAAATGCAAGCAAGTTTAG
The DNA here is from genome assembly GCA_963928415.1 of Bacillota bacterium. Lineage (GTDB taxonomy): Bacteria > Bacillota > Clostridia > TANB77 > CAG-508 > CAG-793. The sequence goes on from CAWVEX010000050.1 coordinate 15,229, forward strand.
ATGAGCTTATAAAAGCACCAAAGCTAGCACTTAGAAATCTAAAGACAAAATTAAAATCAGAACCTGCAGCTTATCTTTTAATTCATTGTGGTGGAAGAAAAATAGCAATAGGTAGTAAAATAGATGAAGTTGCAAAGCTAGTTAAAGAAGAAGCAGGAGATGTACCATTTATAATGCCATTTACATTTGGAGAATATGGTAGAGCAGAGCATGAAGCTAACAATATGGGTGGATTAATGCTTTCAGAAACGGCTTTTTGTAAATAAGTTTACAAAGAGAAAAAGAATATTAAAAAATAATTAGGAGGAAAAGTTATGGATATAGAAAAATTTGTCTTAAATGAGACATCATATTTTGGAGAAGGAGCTAGAAAAGTCCTTCCAGAAGAAATAAAAAAAAGAGGATTTAAAAAAGTATTAGTAGTAACTGATGAATCTTTATATAAAGCAGGAGTAAGTACAAAAATTACAGATTTATTAGAAGCAAATAAAATAGACTATGTATTATTCCATGATGTAAAACCAAATCCACCAATCAAAAATGTATTAGATGGTGTAGAAATGTGTAAAAGTGAAAAATGTGATTTAATAGTTGCAGTAGGTGGTGGTTCAAGTATAGATACAGCAAAAGGAATAAGTATAACTATTGCAAATCCAGATAGAAGTGATGTTGTATCACTAAATGGTGTATCTAATACAAAAAATAAAGGGTTACCTATAATAGCACTTCCAACAACAGCTGGAACTGCAGCAGAAGTTACAATTAACTATGTTATAACAGACCCTGAAAAAGAAATAAAAATGGTTTGCGTAGATGAACATGATATCCCTATAATGGCAATTGTAGATACAGAACTTATGGCATCAATGCCTAAATCTGTTGCATCTTCTACAGGAATGGACGCTCTAACACATGCAATTGAAGGATATATTACTAAATCAAGAAATATAATGTCACAAATGTTTTCAATGAAGGCTATTCAATTAATATATGATAATTTAGCAAAAGCAGTAAATGAAAAAGACCAAGATGCAATAAATAAAGTAGGCCTTGGACAATATATAGCAGGTATGGCATTTTCAAATGTAGGACTTGGAATAGTACACTCTATGGCTCATCAATTAGGAGCTGTTTATGATACTCCACATGGGCTTGCTAATGCAATACTTCTTCCTACTGTTATGGAATTTAATGGTGAAGTAAGCTATGAAGAATATAGAAAAATATTAACAGAAGCTATGCATATTGATGCTACTGAATTTACAAAAGAAGAAGTAATAAAGACATTTTGCGAATGCATAAGAAATCTATCTGCAGACGTTGGTATTACTCAAACAGTAAAAGATGTAGGAGCTAAGAAAGAAGATTTTGAAATGCTTGCAGAAAAAGCAATGGTAGATCCTTGTAAGCCAGGAAATCCAAGAGAAGTTACTAAAGAAGATTTCATAAAATTATATAATAAAGCATGGTAAAAAAGGAAAGTAGGCAAATAAATATGCCTACTTTTTAATATATTAAATAAATAAAAGCCTTAGGCATTTTGCCTTAGGCTTTTTTGAAAAATATGTTTGGATACATAATTAAAAATCACAGTTATTTGGTGTTCTAGGATAAGGTATAACATCACGGATGTTTTCCATACCAGTAATGTACATAAGTAATCTTTCGAATCCTAAACCAAAACCTGAATGTATATCTGTTCCATATCTTCTTAAATCTAAGTACCAATAAAGAGGATCAGTTGCAATTCCCATTTCATTCATTCTTTTAACTAATTTGTCATAGTCTTCCTCTCTTTGAGAACCACCCATAATTTCACCAGCAACAGGAACTTCTAGGTCAACTGCAGCAACAGTTTTACCATCTGGATTTAACTTCATATAGTATGACTTAATATCTTTAGGCCAGTTTTTAACAAATACAGGGCCATTAAAATATTCAGTTATATATTTTTCATGTTCTTTTGCTAAATCTCCACCATATTCAGGTTCAAATTCCCATTTTCTATCTGCTTTTTTTAGTAAAGTAATAGCATCTTTATGGTCTAATCTTACGAATGTTGAATCTAATAATTTCTTTAATTTATCTATTAAGCCATTTGAAATAAATTTATCGCAAAATTCCATTTCTTCTGGGCATCTTTCTAAAACAGCTTTAACAATATATTTTAAGAAATCTTCCTCAATATTCATAAGCTCGTCTAAATCACAGAATGAAATTTCTGGTTCAATCATCCAAAATTCATTAGCATGAGTTTTTGTATTAGAATTTTCAGAACGAAGAGTAGGTCCAAAGGTATATATTTTTCCAAAACTTTGAGCAAATGTTTCACCATGTAATTGACCAGAACCAGTTATATATGCTTCTTTTCCAAATAAATCTTGTGAAAAATCTGTTTTTCCATCTTTTTGTGGTAAAGGTTTATTTAAATCAAGAGTAGTTAATTTAAACATTTCAGCAGAGCCTTCGCAATCTGCACAAGTAATAATAGGAGTATTTACATATACATATCCATTTCTTTGAAAATACTCATGAATTGCAAATGCGGCAACACTTCTAATTCTAAATACTGCACTAAAAGTATTAGTTCTAGGACGAAGGTGAGCTTGTGTTCTTAAAAATTCAAAAGAAGTATTTTTCTTTTGGATAGGGTAAGATGTATCTGCTAAATTAAATATTTCAACTTTTTCTGCATGAATTTCAAAAGGTTGTTTAGCATTTTCAGTTTTTACAACTATACCACTAACAATAATAGATGAACTTATTGTTAATTTATTTACTTTATCAAAATTATCTAAAGTAGTATCAAAAACTATTTGTACATTTTTGAAAAATGATCCATCATTTAACTCTATAAAACCAAAATTCTTAGAAGTACGAACAGTTCTAACCCAACCAGCAACTTGTACATTATTATTAATGTAATCGCCAGTCTTTCTATATAAATCTTTAACTAATGTGTAATCCATAATTATATTCTCCTTTCTAGTATAAATTAAAAAATAAACGTAAGTATAAAAATTAGGTATTAATAATATGATTTTTACCTAAATTATGGACATATTATACACTAATATACATAATAAGACAATAGTGATGTAAAAATAAATAAAAAATTATTAATAAAATACAGTATCTTTAAAATACTGTATTTATTAATAATATTATTTTATTAATCATTAACATTAATAACATTAGAGATAAGTGAACCATTAGCTGAATAATCATATAGGGAATTGCTATTTAATGATTCTTGATTAAGACTAGTTATTGAGCTCAAACTAGATAGTACTTGACCATTTACTTCATCAGTTATAACAGTGTCATTATTAGATAATATAAATTCGATAAATATATCATCTTCTGGAATTAGTAGAAAATAACATCTTTCTATAGATGTAGCATATACTAAATCAAAATATGAATAATATATTCCATTATCATACATAAATGAGCTACTTCCTAATTCTAAAGTTGTAGTTGATGCATCTATTTGTGAAGAAAATAGATTATATAGGTAAGTAAAGAAACTTGATCTTCCATTATTTTGATTTATATCAAATCCAACATTAATTAAATTTTCTATAGATTGAATATATGAAAGTGTATAAGTACCATTTACTAATGAATTATTTGAAACTGGCATCCAAACTGAGCTATCATATTCAAAAGAATAATTATTATAAAAGTTAATAGTGTCATAAACCGTTTCAGGAATTTCATTTGTGTTAGAAATTGTATTTGAATCATCTTGAGGTACTAGGGCTCCAAACATATTTGCAAAATTTGAAATTGCACTCATTATTATTGTAGATAATGCTATTAAATTAATTATAGAACTTAGTAAAATTCCAAGTAATAAGAATCCTATAGATGTTCCTCCTCTTTTTTTTGCTTCATCTAATAATTGATTAGGACTTTGCACTTGATTCTTAAGGTTATTTAAGCTATTTTTTATATTATTATTATATATAGGATAAAATATAAATCCATATATAATATTTATTAGTATTGGTAATACAAATGTTATTATAAAAGGAATAGTTGCATTTCCTGTTTCAGCTGCTGATGATATTAATGAAGAACCTATAATTGGTATAATACAAGATAGTATCAAAAATATAAATCCAAATATATATAATTTTCTATACAAATAATACAATCCACCAAAGAAAAATGCTGGAATACTAAATTTTCTGTATTTTGCCTTATCATAAAGTTTACCCATCCAGTTTCTTTTAAATTCATCATCATTATCTGTTCCATAAGAATTTGTAGTTTGATTTATAAATCCATTATTAGAATTTTGTGTATTATTTTCAAATTCATTATTTACAAAGTTTTGAACATTGTTATTAAATTGATTATTGTTTAAATTTTGAGGTTGTTCAGTACTTGATTGATTAATATTTTGACTTAGTATTGGATTTATATGAATATTATTCTGAGTAGGCTCAAATGTACTATTATTTTGTGTATTTAAGGTTGCAACATCTTGATTATTATTTACTTGTGTATTTTCAATTGGATTATTATTTTGTACATCATTACTATTGCTTAAATCAAATAAATTTAAAGGTGCATCTGAATTAGCTATTTGATTATTTGATGTTACTTCGGTATTTGGTAAATCAGCTTGATTACTTAATTGCTCTTGTGAATTTTGTAAATCATTCTGATTAATTAATTTTTCCTCATCATTAGGCAAAACATTTTGATTATTTAATTCCTCCTCAGTAGTTTTCATACTAGTTTGATTTTCAGTACTAGATTGAAATTGACTATCCTCTTGTGAATTATTCATATCCATATATGTTTGACTATATATATCATTATTTAAGACTATATTAGAATTATCAAAATATGGTGAATTACCTATAGTAGTATTTTGAAAATATGGGTTGTAATAAGGATTTTCTTCTGTACTTTGATCATATGGATTGCTTTGAGGATTAATATTTGAATTTCCCGCATTATTAGTATTATTTATATTCCAGTTATTTAAATTTGGATTTTCTAAATTATTATTTTCGTCCATTTTTTTCTCCCTTCGTTTAAAAATTACTATAATTATAAAATAAAAAAATAAATTATACAATAAAATATTGAAAAAATTTAACAATTATAAATATAAAAATAAGAGAAGACAAATCTTCTCTTAAAGCTTATAAACTATTTTGAATATTCAATTAATTTACTAACAATTTGAATAGCATTAGAAGCAGCACCTTTTCTAATATTATCTGCAACACACCAAAAGTTTAAACCATTTTTGATGCTGAAATCTCTTCTAATTCTTCCAACTAGAACATTATCTTGACCAGTAGCTTGAGTTGCAATAGGATATTTTTCATGATCTATATCATCAATAAGAGTTATTCCTTGAGATTGTGAAAGTAAATCTTTTATATCTTTTAAATCGAATTCTTTTTCAAATTCAACATTTATGCTTTCACTATGTGAATTAAATACAGGAACTCTTACAGTTGTAGCAGTTATTGCTAAATCTGGTCTACCTAAAATCTTTCTTGTTTCATTAATCATTTTCATTTCTTCTTTTGTATATCCACTATCTAAAAATACATCAATATGTGGAAGACAATTATTAAAGATAGGGTATGGAAACTTTTTTAAATCATAGCTATTAGAAGAAGCTATATTAATATCTTTGCTTTCTTTAAAGTTTTTAATGCCATTTTCTAAATCATAAATTCCATCTCTACCAGCACCAGAAACAGCTTGATATGTAGAATATACAATTCTTTTAATTATATATTTGCTATCTAGTGGTTTTAAAGGAACAACAGCTTGGATTGTAGAACAGTTAGGATTAGCAATTATTCCTTTATTTTTCTTAATTTCCTCAGGATTAACTTCAGGTACAACTAAAGGAATATCATCATCCATACGAAAAGCACTACTATTATCTACAACAATGCATCCATGCTCTGCTGCTATTGGTGCATATTTTTTTGAAGTACTTGCTCCTGCAGAAAATATTGCAAAATCAAATCCTTCATCAAAAGAGTTTTCTGTAAGCTCTTTTACAATATACTCTTTTCCTAAAAATTGAATTTTTGAGCCAGCGGATCTTTTAGAAGAAAAAAGAGTATATTCGGATATAGGTAAATTCTTTTCTTCTAAAACTTTAAGAGCAGCTCTACCAACAACTCCAGTAGCTCCAACTACTGCTAATTTAAATTTTTTCATATAAACCTCACTTTCAAAAATGCATAAATTATCTTTTATATAATATGCAATTTGTTTAGGAGTATTAATAAAAACATATAATTATATATTTTTATATAAGTATTATACAATAAAAATTGATTAATTAAAATAGTTTAAAGAAGTTATCTAAATCGGACAATAATTGAATGAAAAAATAAAATATTAATAAAATATTAATATCCTTGAAAAATAAAATTTGTTAGTATATAATTTGTAAAAATAGGGGAAGAAATTAAGAAAAGGAGGTAAAAATGCTAATAGAAAAAGTATATTTTAACTCAGTAGATAATTTAAATTTAATAGGATTATTACATATTCCAAAAGAAAAAAATAATACAGTAGTAATATCTATTCATGGAATTACTAGTAATTGTTTAAAAAGAAGAGATGATATATTAGCTAAGAAATGTACTGAAATAGGAATATCTTATTTTTGCTTTAATAATAGAGGCCATGATGTATTATGCACTTATGATAAAATAACAGATAGCAATATGCACTTTTATGGATCAGGTGCAGAAAGTATATATGATTCTTATTACGATATAAAAGGTGCAATTTTAGAAATGCAAAAAAGAGGATATGAAAATATTATACTTTTAGGGCATAGTATGGGGTGCACTAAAGTGGTATATACGTATAATGAATTTTTACAAAATAATGAAACAGAAATGTTACAAAGTATAAAAGGTGTTATTTTACTTTCAATGGTAGATATACCAACTGCATTAAAACAAGTTTTAGGAAAAGATTATAAAAAAATTATATCATATTTTCAAATGCTTAAAAAAAGAGGAAAAGGTGACAGATTAGTTATACTAGATGCATCTACTCCACCAGTAAGACCAAATAGCATATTAGAATATGCAACAGATAAAAAGATAGATTTTGCAAAGTTTGGAGATAACAGAACTACATTTAAAGAATTAAATAATATAAAAGTTCCACTTTTTATGAGATGGGGGAATGTTAATGAACTAATATTTCAAAGTGCAGAAGAATTAGTAGAAAAGCTAAATGAAAAAATAAAAAATGAAAATAAGGATATTTCATATATAAATGGAGCAAATCACAATTATACAGGTAAAGAAGAAGAACTAGGAGACCAAATTGTAGAATTTATTAAAAAGAATAATTTACAAGGAAATAAATAATTAGATATCAAAAAAATATTTCTATAAAGATAGAAAAATATATACTTAATTATTGAATATTATAAAAATTAAAAATTACTAAAGAAAGGAATTAATTATGAAAATAACAAAAATAGAAGCTTTAGAAAAAATAGCAAATAGAATTAGAATGGATATAATAACCGAGGTATATTATGCAAAATCGGGTCACCCAGGTGGCTCACTTTCTATTGCAGACATATTAGCAGTATTATATTTTAATGAAATGAATATAAATGAAAAAATGCCAGATAATGAATCTAGAGATAGATTGGTTTTATCTAAAGGACATGCATCAGCGGCACTTTATGCTGCCTTAGCAGAAAAAGGATATTTTTCAAAAGAAGAATTACTAACATTTAGACATATAAATAGTAATTTACAAGGACATCCAGATATGACAAAAGTTAAAGGTGTAGATATGACAACAGGTTCACTTGGACAAGGCTTATCTATTGCAAATGGTATGGCACTAGCATCTAAAATGGATTCTATGGGATATAGAGTATATTGTATTTTAGGTGATGGAGAATTAGATGAAGGACAAGTTTGGGAAGCAGCTATGACGTCTAGTAAATATAAACTAGATAATTTATGTGCAATAGTTGATTGTAATGGACTACAATTAACAGGTAAGACAGATGAAATAAAAGGATTAAATGTAGAAGATATAGAACAAAAATTTAGAAGTTTTGGATTTAACACTATTACTATAAATGGTAATGATATTTTTTCTATAATAAATGCCTTTGGTGTAGCAGATATGACTAAAGATAAGCCATCTGTTATTTTAGCTAAAACTATAAAAGGTAAAGGAGTATCTTTTATGGAAAAGGATGTATCTTGGCATGGAAAAGCACCAAATGATGAAGAATACAAAAAAGCTATAGATGAACTAATAGAAAGAGAAAAAGAAATAGACAAAAGATTGGAGGGAGTAAACAATGGATAAAATAGCCACAAGAGAAAGTTTTGGAAGAGCTTTAGAAGAATTAGGAATGGAAAATAAAAAAGTAGTAGTTTTAGATGCTGACCTATATAATTCAACTAAAACAGAATATTTTAAAGAAAAATATCCAGAAAGATTTATAAATTTAGGAATAGCAGAAGCGGATATGATTGGAACTGCTGCAGGAATGGCTACTTGCGGAAAAATACCATATGCTAGTACATTTGCTGCATTTGCAACAGGAAGAGTTTATGATCAAATAAGAACAAGCATAGCTTATCCAAAATTAAATGTAAAAATATGTGCTACACATGCAGGAATAACAGTAGGTGAAGATGGAGCAACTCATCAAATGTTAGAAGATATTAATCTTATGAGAGGACTTCCTAATATGATAGTTATGTCTACATCAGATGATGTAGAAACTAGATGGGCAGTAAAAGAAATTGCCAAATTTAATGGACCTGTATATTTAAGACTTTCTAGATATAAAGTGCCAAAAATATATGATGAAAAAACTAAATTTGAAATAGGAAAAGGAATACAAATAGGTGATGGAAAAGATGCAACAATTTTTGCAACAGGAATAACTGTAAATGAAGCACTAGAAGCAAAAAGAATACTAAAAGAAAAAGAAATTGATGTAAGGGTTGTGGATATTCACACAATTAAACCTATAGATAAAGAATTAATTATAAAATGTGCAAAAGAAACTAAAAAATTAATTTCAGTAGAAGACCATAACATAATAGGAGGACTAGGTACAGCTATAAGTGAAGTTTTAACAGATAATTATCCTAAAAAACTAGTTAGAATGGGAATAGAAGATACATTTGGAAAATCTGGAAGAGCTGAAGACTTAATTAAATATTATGGAATAGATAGTAATGCAATAGTTGAAGAAATTGAGAATTAAATTACTAATATATTTAACAATGAATATAAAAGAATAAAAAAAGTAAAATAAAAATGAAAACCGCCGGGGCTAGCCCACCGGCGGAAAAAGATCTTACGTAAAAATAAATTTATACAATATTATACCAATAAGGATTTTTATAAAATTATCAACTAAAATGTTGATAATTATACAGGCTAATTCAATTTTTAACAATTGAATTGCAAAAGCAATTACTCCTAATAATTTTTTGCTGAGTATGCATTGAATAAGCATTTCAATTATCAAGAATAAAGCTAGTGCTTGCCAAATGCTTAAACCATTAATCAGCATCACACTTGATAATACAATGTAAATAACAGTTCGTATTATAGAAAAGGGTTGTAATAATATACCTAAAATTACAGCAACTATTACAATTGAGAATGTAATATTGTTGATTTTAGGATATAGCATGATTGCGAAAAATACTATTAGACCCCAAAAAATGCTTCCAAAAAAAGAGCTTATAGAATCTAGCATATATAATAGTAATAGAATAGATGCTACGATTCCAAATGTAATAATAGAACTTTCGGAATCTAGAGGTTTACTTAGTATTATCGACTCAACAAACTTTTTTATACAATATAACCCTACAACATTTTCTAACAGAATATTTGATGACCGTGTAATTGTAAAATTGCATTTTCTTAACGCAAAGTTAAGTACAAATAGTACTGCAAAACAGACTATTATAATTAAGATATCAACCATTATAAAGCCCCCAGTATATATGAAAGATCTTTTTTTAAAATTGGTATATATTATATTATACAACAAATTATGCAAATAATCAAAAAAATTTAATAAAATACTTGCTAAAAGGAATTTTTTAGTATATCATATAACAAAGTGTAAATAATAACACATAAGAATATTTGAAAGGAGAAAAATAATGGACGAAAATAACGAAGAATTAGATAACATAGTAACTCTTAAGGATGAGGATGGAAACGATGTTAAATTTGAATTCTTAGACTTAATAGAATATGAAGGAGAAGAATATGTTGTTTTACTTCCAGCAGAAGAAGGGGAAGATGCTGAACCTGATGAAGTAGTAATACTTCAATTAGAAAAAGATTCAGATGAAAACAGCGAGGAAGAAACATATGTAAGTGTTGATGATGAAGAAGTATTAAATGCTGTATTCGAAATATTTAAAGAAAAATTTAAGGATGAATTTAATTTTGTTGACTAATTAGGTTTTCATAAATTGAATAACTTAAAATAAGGGTTAAATAAAAAAGCCTTTTGGTAATTGTACCCAAAAGGCTTTTATCATATTTTATAATGTTAAAATAAAAAAATTATATAGGAGGAAAAATAAAATGAGAACTTTTGCTAATTGGATGATAGCAATGTTTATGATAATGTATTGGGGATTTAGAGTTGTTGTTGCTTATCAAGCATCAGTATATAGTGATTTTTTTGTTAAACCTATCAATTTAACAGTTGAAATTATTTTATTATTTGTTACAGTAGTTTGTATAGTCCTAGTTTTTAAAAGACAGTTAATTGGAGCAATTATATACTTTTTAGCATATCTTGCATATTTTGGAACAGATTTAATAAACCAAGTAATGCCTGTATTTACATCTGGACAAGCAGAAATTACCAATTATATGGGAGCATTTACATCTTTTTTAGGTATAATACTTGCTTTTGCAGTACTTGTAGATTTATCCATAGATAAAGGAAGAAAACCTAAAGATAAAAAAACAGATTGGTTTTATACTAATAAAGAATATGATAGACAACTTGATGATAGGGCAGATAAAAATAATTATAGAACATTATAATGATGGAGAATAAAATGAAAAAAATATTTGCTATAATTGAAATTGGAAGTAACAACACAAAAACTCATATATATCAAAAAGATGAATTAATTTATGAGAATAATACAACAATAGAATTTAAGAAAAATTACATAAAGAAAAATAAAATAAGTGCAGATGATTTAGAAAAACTTTATAAAGTTATTAAAAAAGCTTTAGAATATACTAAAGACATAAATATATATGGCTGTAGCATATTTAGAAATTTAAATAGTGAAGAATTGAAAGAAGTAAACAATAAATTAATTAGTAAATATAATTTAAGTATAAAAGTTGTATCACAAGAAGATGAAGCTCTTTATACTGCTTTTGGATGTTATTCTGATATATATTATAATGGAAATATTTGCATATTTATTGGCGGAGGAGGCTCTATAGAAATTATATTAGTAAATAACAGAAAAATAATATCACATAAATATTATAGTTTCGGAGTTGTAGATATAACAAAAAGATTTGCCTCATTAAAAGATGATATACCTAATTGTACTTTTGACGAAGTATATAATTATATAGATGAGCTAATTGGAAAATTAAATTTTAAAGCAGATGTATTAATTTTAGCTGGTGGAGATCATTTATATTGGTATAATAATGCAAAATTTACTCTTTTAGAAAATAATTTATATAAAAGTGATAAGCAAAAGTATATGATAACTAGAAAAATGAGTGATGAATATGATAAAAAAGCTTTAGTTATGTCATTAGATAAAATTAGAAATAATAGTGATAATCCACTTTGGTTTGATGGCTCTAGAGCTATGAAAGTTATAACTAATGTAGTTTCACATAAAATTGATGCAAAATTTATTATTCCAACAAAAATAAATATGGAAGATGGTTTGAAAAATAAACTATTAGAAATATAAAAAATTAAGGATTAAAGATTAAGCATCTATATAAATATAGATTAATAATAAAAATATAACAGAAGAATAATGATAAATAATGGGAAAGTATAAATATGGGAATTCATTCTATTATAGTAATAAAAAATGAACAAGGAAAGTACTTACAATATTTTGATAAAAGGTGGAACTGTTACTTATTTCCTAATTGTAAATTACCAAATGGAGAAGATAGTAATATAGTAAAAAAATAAAGTGGCTGTAGATTTAAATGTAAAAGAAGAAAATATAAATATTGCTTTAGTTGGACAAAAAAAAGCATAAAAAGTTTTCAGAAAGTGATAAAATAGTAAAAGAATATGTTCATTATTTTTACAATGTAAAGATAAATTCTAAATTACCCAATAATACATTTAATTTAAATTACATTGATTATAAATGGTTTTCGTATTCAGAATTAATGAATAATGAACGAATAAAAAAGGTAAATAGTGATATTATACAATTTGTTAAAGAATTTAATATGTAATTAAAACATTAAATATTAAAATAAAAGAAAATTGTAAATTAACTTAATTATAGAATAATTAAGAAAAATATAAAAATTGAACAAATAATATTTTAGGAAAAGATTATCTAATAGATAGTCTTTTTTTAGTGAAATAAACAAATAGTATAATTTTAGATACCATGTATAAAATTTCTGCGTACTTGATTTATTTTATATATGAAGTATAATATATGGAGTAAAAGCAATTAGAGTCCTTTGTATATATCTTAGAGGGATTAAGTAAAGAGTTAAATAAGGAGTAATATAAATTTTAACAAATATAAATACAGAAAACTGATTATCATAGGAGAAACGCAAAATGACAAAAAATCAAATAATAGATAATAAAAATATAGAGATTTTTTATAACAATTCAAATTTAAAGAAATTGCCAGTTGTAATATTAAATACTTATGGAAATGAAGGAGAAAGTATTTTTAATGAATGTATCAATTTAAGATGCAAGGATTTTATTTTGATTTCCATATCTAATTTAAATTGGAATGATGATATGACACCGTGGTTTGGACCTAAGTTAAATAAAAACGATGTAGATTGCTTAGGAAAAGCAGATGAGTATATTAAATTATTAACAAATAAAATTATTCCTAAAGTTACAGAATATATTAAAAATGATTTAAAAATAGAAATAGAATACTTTGCAATAGCTGGTTATTCATTAGGAGGTTTATTTTCTATATATTCTGCATATAAAACTAAATTGTTTACAAGAATTGCATCTGCTTCAGGCTCATTTTGGTTTCCTAAATTTATAGATTTTGTAAAAGAAAATAATATTTCTTCTAATGTTAAAAAAATTTACTTTTCGCTTGGAGATAAAGAAAGCAAAGTAAGAAACAAGATATTATCTACAGTAGAAGCAAATGCCATAGAATTAGAGAAAATGTATAGAGGTAAAGGAATAAAAACAATATATGAAGTAAATGAAGGGAATCATTTTAAAGATGCAATTTTAAGAATGTCAAAGGGAATTAAATGGATTTTAGAATAAAAGAAGAACAGATTGAACTTGCTATAGAATTTAGTAAAATAGGATAATGGAGCTTATTAAAAAAGGTAACAAATATTATTTGAAAGAGAGGTTAAATTATGGTAGATAAAATAGAAATAAAAGGTGCAAAAGTTCATAATTTGAAGAACATAGATGTAGATATTCCACTTAATAAAATTGTAGCAATATCTGGAGTATCTGGAAGTGGAAAATCATCTTTAGCATTAGGTGTACTTTATGCAGAAGGTTCAAGAAGATATTTAGAAGCATTATCTACTTATACAAGAAGAAGAATATCTCAAGGTCAAAAAGCTAAAGTAGATAGTATCCTTCATGTACCAAGTGCACTTGCATTACATCAAAGACCCAATGTACCTAGTATAAGGTCAACATTTGGTACTGCAACAGAGCTTTTAAATTCGGTAAGACTACTATTTTCAAGATGTGGAAATTATATTTGTCCTAATGGACATATTCTTCCAGCAAGTGCAGGAGTTGCTAGAGATGAAATGTTAGAATGTCCTATATGCCATGAAAAATTTTATGGATTAAGTGCAGAAGAATATGCATTTAATTCTTCTGGAGCATGTCCTAAATGTGGTGGAATTGGTACAATAGAAACTGTAAATATGGATTCTTTAATTCCAAATAAAGATTTAACTATAGATGAAGGAGCAGTTGCACCATGGAATAGTCTAATGTGGGCATTAATGACAGATGTATGTCGTGCAATGGGAGTTAGAACTAATGTGCCATTTAAATATTTAAGTAAAGAAGAGCAAGATATTGTTTATGATGGACCTATGGTAAAAAAACATATTTTTTATAGACCTAAAAAGGGAGACACAACATTAGCAACCGAAATGGATTTTACTTATTACAGTGCTAAGGCAACTGTATTAAATGCATTAAAAAAAGTAAAAGATGAAAAAAGTATGAGTAGAGTTTCAAAATTTTTAAAAGAAGATATATGTCCAGAATGCCATGGCTCTAGAATTAATAAAAAAGCTAATACTACTTTACTTGGAGGGAAAAATTTAACACAAGTTTGTCAGATGAGTCTTAGAGATTTAACTTTATGGCTTCCAAAAATTGTAGATGAATTAAATGATGAAGTTAGACAAATGGGAAAAAATATATTAGAAGAATTTATACTAAATGCAAATGCTCTTCTTTCACTTGGACTTGGATATTTAACATTAGATAGAGCAAGTAATACATTGTCTACTGGAGAATTGCAAAGAGTACAACTTGCAAGAACAGTAAGAAACAGAACAACAGGTGTTTTATATGTTCTAGATGAACCTTCAATTGGACTTCATCCTGCAAATGTTGATGGATTAATTAATTTAATAAAACAACTTATTAATGATGGAAACTCTATTGTTTTAGTTGACCATGATACACGTATTTTAAAAATAGCAGATTATATGATTGAAATTGGACCAGAAGCGGGAGCAAATGGTGGGAAAGTTATAGCTAAAGGGAAAATAGAAGATATTATAAAAAATAGTAATTCTGTAATCGGACCATATTTAAGTGATAAAGAAGAAGTTAGTGTTCGTGAAAAAATTAATAAAGAAGATATTTTTAAATTTGGAAAAATAAGTTTAAGTACAGATTCTATTCACACAGTAAAGCCACTTAATATAGATATACCAAAAGGAAGATTAACAACGGTAACTGGAATGTCTGGAAGTGGAAAAACAACATTAATACTTGAGTCACTATATCCTGCTATTAAGGCAAAACTTAATAAAGCATCTATGCCATCACATATAAAAGAATTAAAAGCTGATTGGGTAAATAAAATAGATTTAATAGATGCAACTCCAATTGGAAACAATGTAAGAAGTACAGTTGCAACATATTCAGGAGTATTTGATGATTTAAGAAAATTATATGGAAAAATAAGCAAAGAATATACAGCAAGTGATTTTTCTTATAATACAGGAAAATTAAAATGTGTAACTTGCGATGGAACTGGAGTTATATCTATGGATGTTCAGTTCTTACCAGATATAGAAATGCCTTGCAGTGCTTGTGATGGTACAAGATATTCGGATAATGTAGATAATATATTGTATAACAATTATTCTATTAAAGATATAATGAAATTAACAATTAGACAAGCACTAGAAGTTTTTAAAGAAAATAAAAAAATAAGAGATAAATTACAAGTTTTAGTAGATTTAGGAATAGGGTATTTAACTTTGGGAGAAGCAACTCCAGCCTTATCTGGAGGAGAAGCACAAAGATTAAAACTTGCATCAGAAATTGGAAAAATTCAAGATGGAAGTGTGTTTATATTTGATGAACCAAGCATAGGCTTACATCCTAAAGATGTAAAAACATTATTAAATGTATTTCAAAAATTAATTGATAATGGTGCTACAATTGTTGTAATTGAACATGATTTAGATGTTATTAAAAATTCTGATTATATAATTGATATGGGACCTGAGGGTGGATATCTTGGAGGTAAAGTTGTAGCAACTGGTACAGTACAAGATATAAAAGAAAATAATAAGAGTATTACAGGAAGGTATTTGTAATAATTTAATAGATTAAAGATTAATAATAAATAATTATTCAAAAGTTAAATAGTAATTTGTCTCGCAGGTTGCGGGTTAAAATATTTTCAGAACTGTATAGATTTTTGGTATAAAAGATAGTATAATAATACTA
>CAWVEX010000051.1:0-16248 GCA_963928415.1 Bacillota bacterium
CTATGAGCCTTGAGGCTCTGCTTGTAACATAGCCTTTTAGGCGTTATGAGTAAAAAGCCCCCGGCTAAGCCGGGGGATAATTACTATAATAAAAAATAAATAATGGGCAACTAAAATTTATAGTATGAGTATCTAATATATAGAAAGGAGGAAAAGAAAATAAAATGGAAGAAGAAAATTTAGAGAAACTTGTTAAAAAATCTCAAAAACATGATGAACTAGCTTTTACAAGGCTTATACATAGTATTGAAAATGAGATGTATAGAATAGCTAAAATAAAACTTAAAAAAGATGATGATGTATATGAAGCTCTTCAAAATACGATTATCTTAATATATAAAAATATAAAAAAACTTAAAGATCCAAAGAAATTTAAAACTTGGGCTATTAGAATATTAATAAATGAATGTTTGAAAATTATAAAAAGAAATAATAAATATATTAATACATCTATTGAATATGATGAAAATATTGGAAAGATAGAAAATCATTTTGAAAAAGTTGAAGCAGAAGTTGATCTAAATAAACTACTAAAATATCTTAATGAAGATGAAAAAATAGTAATTTTGCTATACTATGGACAGCAATACAAAATAAGAGAAATTGTAGAAATACTATCTGAATCAGAAGGAACTATAAAAAGTAGAATTAGTAGAGCAAAAACAAAAATAAAAAATCATATGAAGGAGGAAAGTAAATATGGAGAATGATGAATTAGATGAAATGATTATAAAAGCATTTAACAAACGAGAAAATGAAAATCCTTTTAGAGAAAGGATAGATGAATTAATATTTAATTTAGATAAAAAAAGAAAGAAAAGAAATAGATTGTTATTTTCTATATCAGCATTCTTATTAACATCAACTACAGTTTTAGCAATAGGTTTTAATTCTTTTAATTTATCTAATGTAGGTATAGATGATAGTGCTATTGAACTTGCCACACATAATGGATATATACAAACAGTAGAAAATGACTTTCAAATATATAATGACTTAGGAATTAAAGTTAATAGTTTCTTAATGGATGATATAAATTTAATAATATCTTTTGATTTTAAAATGGATAGCCTAAAAATAGAAGATATAAAAAATCTAAGTATATCTGATTTTACTATATTAGATGAAGAGAATAATATTATATACAATGATAAAAATTCTTCAAGCTCTTTGACTGAATCAATAGGATTCAATAAAGTTAAAAAAACTTCTAATAATACTTTTACAGATACATTTTTTGCAATGTCAGAGAATTATCCAAATTCTAATAAATTATACATAGAATTTAATAATGTTTTATTTAACTGTAAAAAAGAAAATATAAACATAAATGGAATGTGGAAATTTGAGGTTGATGTACCGAATAAAATGATAAATAGAGAAGAACTATTATTTAATTGTAATCAAAATAATACTGTAGGGGATATAACTGTAGGTTCTATAAAAGTTACAAACTCTGGTTCACTTATTGAAATTAGTTCAAATAGTGAAGAAAGCTTAAATAAAGCTAAAATTACAATAAAGGTAGATGGTAAAGAATATAAAATTACTAATAATATATTTGATAATATCTCACAAGATGGTTCTGACAAGATTACAAGATTTATATATTGTAATTTAACTAAATATGATGAAATAGATAAAATAATAGTAGAAATAAAGAATGGAAATCAAAAAGGAGAATTTATTTATGAAGGATAATGATCATAATTTAAGCAAAATATAAAAAATGAAATAAATTAAAAAAATAAAATAATGACTCCTTATTACTTCTATGAAAATACAAAAACAATGTATAAAAGAGACCTATCATATTATTGCTGGATCTCTAATATTCCTATATAAATGAAAACTTAGATTTATACAATAGTGATTTGTTTTTACAAAATGAAGAAAGATGTTTTATCTTATATTGTTATTTTTTTATTATTTAAATTTGATATTCCATAAACGCAACCTTTTTTCTATTATTTATTATCTATATGATAAAAGAGCTTAATAAATAAAATTAAGAAAAAAATTGATAGAAATTAAAAAGTGTATTGGTAAAGAATGATAAGCAGTTACATTGATATTTACTCTTATTTATGTTATTATAAGCTTAACAATGAATAGAAAATTATAAGGGGAAAAAATGAGAATACTTTTTGTTTTATGGATGTTTTTCATATTATTATTACCATATATAGTGAGTGCAATTATGGCAACTATAATAATAGGAATAATAAAAACAAAAGCAATAAAAAGTAAAACAGTTAAAACATTAATAGTTTTATCAATTGTATTTTTTATATGTTTTATATTAATAAATATTAAGAAAGAAAAGCCCGACGATTTATATTTAAAAATGAATAAAATTAATGTTGAACAAAGTCTGATAGGATTATCTAAAGAAGAAGTAGTTTCTTTTTTAGGAGAACCAGAAGAAAAAGAGAATGAGGATGATAATACAATTTTTACATACAATGCAGGTAGCATAGGCAAAGGAGTATTTCTCTTTAATAAAGCTATTTTATTTGATTGCTATTATACTTATGATTTCGAAGTAGTTTTTAATGAAAATAATCAAGTAGAATCTACTAATATGAGGTGTATTCCATAAGAATAGTCAATATATATTTATAATGAAAATATGTGTAGAATTGACAATTTATTAAAATAAATTGTCAATTCGCTATTTGTGGGGTGTTAATTTTATAATAAACATTGTATAATTTTTGTGAGGAGGATATAAAAATGGATTTAGATAAAATAGGAAAATTTATTGCATTGAATCGCAAAAATAAAGGATTAACGCAGGAACAATTAGCTGAAAAATTAGGAGTAACCAATAAAACTGTTTCAAGATGGGAAACTGGAAAATATATGCCAGATTTATCTTTATTAAAACCATTAAGTGAGGAATTATGAGTAACATTAAATGAATTATTATCTGGTGAAAAGATAGAAAAAGAAAAAATAGATGAAAATACAGAAAAAAATATAATAAATACAATAGACTATTCAAGTCGAAAAATTGAAAATGAGCATAAAAAAATATCTATTATATTAATGATTTTAGGTGCTATTATAAGTATTTCGGCATTAACTATTTTGGATAAAGAAAGTAGTTGGTGCTCAATATATTCAATTATAGGAATTATTATATTTATAATTGGTTTATTAAAAGAGTTAAAAAAGTTTAAGAAAATACAAAAAATAGGTATTGGATTTATTTTATTTATAGGAATATTTGGAATATTTTATATAGCTGATTATTTGGGTGTAAAAACAAATAATAGACCACCAATTTATAACTATAAAATAGAAACTAGATTTATAGAAACAAAAGAAATTGCATATTATAGTTTGTTCTATAATGTGTATAGAATTAATGCAGATACTTCAAACGAATATTATGTTATTGATGAGAAAAAAGAATATGATTTTGACACTATACCAATTACACCATTTAATAGAAATAAAAGTGGTATAGATAATATTTTAAAATATCAAAACAAATATATTGGAGATAACAGCAATACTGGAAACTTAATAAATAATTTGCCGCTTTCTGAATATGGATATGTGTTTGAAATAGATTCAAATAATTTAGGTTTAACAATAGATTATCATATTACAGACTGGTATATTAATGATGGAATGTATTTAGAAAAAAGTTTAATATATAATTCAGTTTCGATATTTGCTTTAATTGAAAATGCAGAATATATTGAATACAATTTTTCAGGTAGTTCATACAAAATAACAAGAGAAACTGTAGAGGATAATTATCCAAATTATTCTACAATAGTTCTAAAAGGAAAAATAGATAAAGAAAAATTTAATGAATTGGTAGAAAACAAAATGAATGATAATGAATTTGTAGAACAAATATTTCAAAAGTTTGGATTTAAATTAACTAATAATTTGAAGGATTAATATGTGTTTTATTGAAATTATATATTATCCATTGTTTTTTGGTAATAATTAAATCTAATAAATAATTACAGATTTTTAAATTACTTTATATGAAAATATAGAGTAATTTTTTCTTTTATGATATTATAGTAAAAATAGTAAGTTGTATGGAGGAATTATTTATGGAAAGAAAATTTAATAAAGGAGATATTGTTCAACATTTTAAGAGAGAAAAAATGACTGAGGAGCAATTAAAAGAAGAACCAAATTTATATTTATATGAAATCATTGGGACATCAAGACATA
This sequence comes from Bacillota bacterium, assembly GCA_963928415.1. Taxonomy (GTDB): domain Bacteria; phylum Bacillota; class Clostridia; order TANB77; family CAG-508; genus CAG-793. The sequence continues at coordinate 4,207 of CAWVEX010000051.1, forward strand.
CTGAGAATCAGGAAGAATTAATGATTTATAAACCTTTATATTCAACTGAATGCACAGAAGGTGTTGATTTTGCTGCAAGACCATTAGAAATGTTTATGTCAGAAGTAGATCATGAAAAATATCCGGACATTACACAAAAATATCGTTTTGAATTAAAGAAATTATAAATGAATATTAAACACAAATTACAATTAATCAAGAAATCTGTAGTACAAAAACTAATAAAATGGAATAAGCCTATGCCAGTAAGAAGTACTTATAGGTCTGATTAAAACTACCTGCTGAAAGTTAATTACTTCTATACAAAAAATAAAAGGGGACAAAGTATGAAACTAACATATGTAATAACATTTATTATACTATACCTAGAAATAATTTTAAAAACAATTGTATTAAAGAAAATTGAACTAACTGACATTTTGTATACTACATTTTTTAGCATACAAGCAATAATAATAATTAATTTACTTTGCCATATATTTAAAGAGAAAATATCAAAAGGAATATATATAGCAAGTATTGCTTTATTAACTATTTATTATGGCTTTCAAACTGTATTTTATAACTTATTTGGCATACCTTTTTCTTTTTCAACTTTAGGTTTAGCTAAAGGAGCTTTAAGTTTTAAAAGTATGGCTTTTGATGCAATAAGAGATAATATAGGAATAATTATAATATTATTTATTCCTTATATATTAAGTTTATTTTTTATAAAAAAAATAAAAGCAGAAAAATATCATAAAAAAGGAATAATTATATCTATATTATTAACTGTTATACTGATAGTGACTACTCCTGCAATAATGCTACTAGATAAGAATGATAGTTATTCTGCTTACAAGTTATATTATGAAATAGATGCTCAAGAAAAAAACATAGAAAAGTTTGGATTACTTAAAGCTACTTTAATAGATATAAAAAGAACTGTATTTGGATTTGACGAGAAAATAGTAGTAGAAGTAAACAACAATCATATAGAAAATACAAATTCCTTAGAAGAAAATATAGAAGAGCCAAAAGAAGTAACATACAATAAATTAGAATTAAATTTAGAAGAACTTCAAAACTCACAGGATAATAATTTGAAAAATATTGCAGATTATATTATAAATACTGCGCCTACAAATAAAAATGAATATACAGGATATTTCAAAGACAAAAATTTAATATTTATTTTAGCAGAAGGATTTAATTCTATAGCAGTAGATAAAAATTTAACACCTACTTTATATAAATTAAGCAATTCTGGATTTGTATTTAATAATTTTTATTCACCAGTATTTTTAAGTACAACTGGGGGAGAGTTTCAGGCAACGACAGGACTTATTCCTACTCAAGCAATATTAAGCTTATGGAAAAGCAAAATGCCAAGTATTAAATATGCTTTAGGAAATAGTTTCTCAAAAGTTGGATATAAGGCAAATGCATATCATAATTGGACATATAACTATTATTCACGAGATAAGACCATGAAAACATTAGGGTTTAACTCTTATATGGGTATAGGCAATGGACTAGAAAAATTAATAGATAGAAAATGGATACCTAGAGATGTAGATATGATAAATGAAACCACTAAATTTTATACATCGGAAGATAAGTTCGTAACATATTATATTACTGTAAGTGGACATGCTCCATATAATTTTGGTGGAGGAAATTCAACTGCAACTAGATATAAAGATTTAGTAGCATCATTACCTTATGATACTTCTGTAAAAGCATATTTAGCATCACAAATAGAACTAGATAGAGCACTAGAAACTTTAATAAAAAACTTACAACAATCAGGAACTTTAGATGATACAGTAATAGCTTTAGTTGGAGATCATTATCCATATACTTTAGATATAAATCAAATAAATTCTGTAAGTAAATATGAAAGAGATGAGATTGTAGAAGTAAATAAAAGCAATTTTATATTATGGAACAGCAAAATGGAAAATCCTATTTATATAGACAAAGTCGGAAGCCAAATAGATGTACTTCCAACACTACTTAATTTATTTGGAATAGAATATGACTCTAGATTAATTGTAGGACAAGACATTTTAAGCTCAAATGAAGGACTAGCAATTTTTTCTAACAGAAGTTGGACTAGTGACTATGGTACATATTTTTCAAAAGAAAACAAATTTATACCTAAGGAAGGTAAGGAAATAGAAGAAGGATATGTAAAAAGAATTAATAATATAGTAGCAAATAGATTTACCATGAGTAATTTATTTATTAAATATGACATATATAATAAAATTTAAAAATCATAAAATCTCATCTGACTGAATAATATTAATCAGTTGGAGGAGATTTTTTATGAAAAAGAAATTTTTAAAATATTTTATAATGTGTACTGCTGTTATATTCTTTATGTCATCAGTAGCATCAGCATCAAGTTATTATATTCCAGTTTGGTCAAGTCAAAATAATAAATTAAATGAATCTTATGATGATAATGCACCAATTAGTACTAATAATGTATTAGATAATTCAATTACTAATACTTTTAATACAGACTCTAGGGAGGTAAATACTGAAGCAATTAATACTGAAACATTGAATTCTTTAGATGCAGTAACAAATAATCCACTTAACTTAACTTGTGGTGGAGCAATATTAATTGAGCAAAATTCAGGAAAAGTCTTATATGATTATAATATGCACGAAAAATTAAGGCCTGCATCAGTAACTAAAGTAATGACAGTTTTGTTAATAATGGAGGCTCTAGATAGCGGAAGAATATCTTTAACAGATAAAGTGCCTTGTAGTGAAAGGGCAAGTAGTATGGGTGGCTCTCAAATATGGCTAGATACAACAGAAGAACTTACAGTAGATGAAATGCTTAAAGCTATATGTGTTGTATCTGCTAATGATTGCACAGTAGCAATGGCTGAATATCTAGAAGGCTCTGAAGAAGCATTTGTAGAGAAGATGAATGAGAAAGCAAAAGAACTAGGAATGAATGATACAACTTTTAAAAATTGTCATGGTATAGATGAAGATGGTCATGTAACTTCTGCCTATGATATAGCTATAATGTCTAGAGAATTATTAAAAAATCATCCTCAAATAACAAATTATACAACAATATATATGGATAGCCTAAGGGGTGGAAAATCAGAATTAGTAAATACAAATAAGTTAGTAAGAAATTATGAAGGTTGCACAGGTTTAAAAACAGGATCAACTAGTTTAGCATTATTTAATTTATCTGCAAGCGCTACAAGAAATGGATTATCTTTAATTGCAGTAGTAATGAGGGGAGAAACAAGTAGTAAAAGATTTGAAGAAGCAAGAAAAATATTAGATTATGGATTTACAAATTATGAGTATAAAGAACTAGGGAAAGCAAACGATGTAGTTGGTATTGCTAATATAGAAAAAGGAATAGAAGGAGAAGTAGAAGTGGTTTTAAGTAGTAATGCGGGAATAGTTATTAAAAAGGCAAAAAATAATGATATATCTCAAAATATTGAAATATTTAATAATATTTCAGCCCCAATAACTAAAGGTCAAAAAATAGGAGAACTAACTTTTTTTAGTGATGACAAAATAATTGCTAAGGTAGATTTAGTTTCTAATAAAGATGTAGGTAAATATAGTTTAGGAACAATGATAAAAAAGGTATTTGAAAGTTGGTTTAGTTTATTAAGAAGTTAATTTTTTAATATGAAAAATAGTGTTAAATAAGATTTTTATTGCAAATTTTATTAATCTAAAAAATAGAAATTTAAACTAACAATGGCCCAGTGGAGTTTGTATCCACTGGACCACTTTACATAGCCCAAATAAGAATTGGTTTTGAGCGGAGGTTATTCTTCCTGTTTGAAAATCTCAAGGTCCGTAGAACTGCCAAATTCCCCTACACAGATGTCTATTAGTGTGCTTTTCAAGGGAGAATACAAAGCTACTTTCTGATAATTTCCACTGACTCGAAACCAGACAATGTTATTTTCAATAAGGACACTGTCGACTTCAGACTTCTTAAAATCTCGAAGTGCCTCCATAGCACCTTTATCAGTAGTTGTGATATGACAAAAACCTTTTTCATCCATAATAAAAGAATATTCGTCGTCCACCCATATTCTTCCTTCACAATTTACATAAATACTAATAGGGTGAATTGAAATTCTGTCCCCTGAAGTTAATTCTATAATCTTGTGTTCACCTATTTGAATTTTGATTCCCCGTGTCGAGAGAAGTTGCTGTAGTGTCAAAGAACTATTTGTTATTTTAACAAATTCCATAAGGAAATCCCTCCTATAAAAATGTGCAACAAATATTATACCATATATTTACATAAAAATCAAGCAATATGGATAACTTGCAATTTACATAAAAAAGTGATATAATATAATTACACTTGTTAGAAATGCACGAAAGTGCAAGTAAACTTAGTAAGGAGAATGAGTATGGATAAGATTATTTGCAAGATTTCATTAATCTTCGTTGGAATCTTTACACTATTTGGTTTTATTCGGACGTTAGATCCTACTATTCCGCCTATGATAGGTCAGATTAATTTTGACTTTTGCGGAATTTACACAGAATTTAATGGGGAAGTCTTTACAGGTTTATTTACATTACTCTGCTTGATCATTGCGATGGTGGTGATCTATAAGGAGTAAAAAGCGAAGCAGTCACTTGCAACATAGTGACTGCCTCGCCTTTTTATAGATTTATAAAATTGGATAAATATTTTATTTTCTTATTAATAAAAAATATCATTGTAATTCAACTATTTTTGCATCAACACTATCATCATCAGAACTTACATATATTTTTATATCATATCCTGTGTTGTTTTTAAATTTCAAATCTAGTCCACCACTATATGATACAGCTGCATCTTTTCCTTCCTCAATATAAGAAACTTTTTTCTTGTGAGGATGTCGTTCTATTATTTCTAATCCATCTATATTTAGAGCAGTATTATATATTGTTGTACTTACTTGACAATTACCTCCACCATATCCTTTTTCAGTCTTTTGATCAATAAAAACATCTGCCTCTTGATATCCTTTTTCAGCTGTAGGCTGACCCACAATAGAATTAAATGAAAATGTTTCTCCATTTTTTATAGTAGTTCCATTAATTGTATTGCAAGTTATATTAATATTATTTAATCTAGCACTATCTCCCTTTAAATTAGTTGAAAATGAAAATAATTCTGTTTCTACTTTAGCTTTAGAAATTGCAACCGTATTATTAGGAATTTGAATGTTTTCAATTTCATTAATGATATTTTGTTGACTTTTATTGTCTTCACTTACATTTAAATTTTCCTTAGCTTTATTAGCTACAGTGTTATTATAAAATAAATATAATCCTAGCCCTAATACAATAATTAGAATAACTGATATAATCGCGATTGTAGTATTTTTCAATAGTGTGCTCCTTTCTATAAAATATGTACATAAAATTTTAAGAAACAATATTATTATAACCAATAAAATAAAAAATATGAGTTATATATATTTTATAAAAATGAAAAAGTAAATATATAAAAATTAAGGCAAAAAAACAAATAAAAAGATTACACACGAAAAAACGATATTGACAATTTTGAATAATTTCTTTATAATATAATTATGTGTTATAAATATAAAAAAGATGGATAAAGGAAGGAATTTTACTATGGCAAGTAAAATATGGAAAAAGTTACTTTTTGTAATATTAATAATAGCTTGTTTATTTAATATAACTAAAAAATTAGTACAAAGAAATTCGTTTAAAGCAGAACTTCAATCATCAGCTCAATATATACAAGATATGGCACAATCTAAAGAAAATGAAGAAATTGAAAATTCTGACATAACTGAAAACTCAAATGATATAGTAATTCAAAATCAAATATATATTCAAAATTAGTATTATTTGATTTTTAATTTTTTAGTATAAATTTAAAGATAATCGACTTAATTGTTGATTATTTTTTTTTATTTGTATATAATTTAAAAAATTAAAATAATAACTTTTTAAGAAAGGTTTTTTAATTCAAATGAAAAAAATGAATGATTTGATTCAAAAAATAAAACAAAGTAAATATATAGGGTATACATTAATAGTTTTATTATCTATTATTATGATAATTCCTATTTTTTCAATGGATTTAAGCCAAAACAATGAATATAGAATTCATATGACAAGAGTACTTTCAATTAATTCAGTTATCAAAGATGGAGTTTTTCCACCTATTATAGATGCTAATTTTATGAGGGGATTTGGGTATGCTTTAAATTTGTTTTATGGACCACTTACAACATATGTACCAATTATTCTACTTAATATATTTGGCACTAGTGGATTAGCTTTTAAATTTTTTGCACTTTTAACTGTTATAATTTCTGGATTTACAATGTATAATTTTATTTTTACTGTAACAAAAAGAAAATCTATAGCAACATTAGGAGCACTTATTTATATTTCTGCACCTTATAAATTATCTAATATTTTTGATAGAGGGGCAGTAGGTGAGTATGCAGCATTTATATTTATACCATTAGTTTTTGAAGGTATTTATAAAATAATAAATACGAAGAAAAATAGTTATATACTGTCAGTTGGAGTTATTGGATTAATTTTGACTCATACAATTTCTACAATATATACAGCCATTTTTGCAATAATTTTTCTAATTTTTAATATAAAGAAATTGAAAAATTGGAATGTATGGAAATATTTCTTCAAAAATGTGTTTATTTGTTTATTAGTATGTATGTTTTATATTGTTCCTTTATTAGAACATAAAATACTAGGTGATTATACTATATTTAATAAAATATCTATGAAAACTAGTGTAATAAATGTATACGAAGCTACTTTAAAAGCAAAGGATTTGCTATCTAATGAATTTGGAGAACAAGAAATTAGATTTTCAATTGGTATAATAACAATTTTACTTACGATGATTGGAGTATTTTGCTATAAGAAAATCAATAAAAATTATAAAAAAATATATGTTCATTTCTTTATTTTAGCAATTTTAGCATTAATAATGTGCACTAAAATATTTCCTTGGACTATTTTACCTGACTTTTTTGGTGTTATTCAATTTGCATGGCGTAATTTAGGATTTTTTGTTTTCTTTATTTCCTTAGTTTGCGCTATAAATGCAGTTACATTTGCAGAAACAATTATAAAAAGAGAAGAGTGGAAAGATACATTCTTATTTGGAATTATTATAAGTATAATTGTGATTGGTTCTTTAGGAACAATGAGAGATTGGAAATTTGAAAACATAAAAAATGAAAAAAATTATGATTCAGTAATTAATAATACTGAAAGGTTAGAAATTTACAGAATTAATAGAGATTATATGCCTATAAAAGCATTAGGACACCAGGACTATGTGGAAAATAGAAATGATTGTACATATATTTTAAATGGCAATGCAACAATTGAAAGTGAGAATAAGAATAAATTAAATGATACAATTATATTAAAAGATGTTTCAGAAGGTACTACAATTGAATTACCTTATTTATATTATTTAGGATATGAGGTTTCAGTAATACAACTTAATAATTCTGAAAATATAAATTTAAAAAAACTAAAAACCTTTGAGTCAGATAATGGATTTTTAGCTGTTAATTTGCCTGAATCTTCATCTATAACAATTAATGTAGAGTATAAAGGTACAATAATTGAAAAAGTAGGATATGCTGTTTCTTCTTTCTCAGTAATCATAATTGCAAGTATTTATTTTATTAAGAAAATAAAAAATAAGCTGTATAAATAATTTGTAAAAAGGAGATAACTTTTATATGAAAAAAATAAAAGAGCAATACATAAATATAGTCAAAAAATACATAAAAAGTAATATTTTTAAAGCCAGTTTATTTATAATATTAGTAAGTATTATTGCATCTATTCCAATGTTTGATTCAGATTTTAATATGCAATTTGATGATGGAGTGCAGCATATATGTAGATTAATAGGCACAGAGCAATCTATAAAAGAAGGACAATTAATTCCTTTGATAATGTCAAATTTTTGTAATAACTTTGGCTATTCGTGGAATATGTTTTATAGTCCTTTAACAAGTTATATTCCTCTTATTTTTAGATTAATTACATCTTCTTATGAAATGTGCCTTAAACTGTTTATAATGCTAGTTAGCGTAGCTAGTGGATTTGCAATGTATTTCTTTATGAAGAAATTCTTAAAAGGAAAAAGCAATTTTAACAGCACAAAGGAAGATGAAACAAAAGGTAAAAGGCTAAATAAATTAGACGAAAATAAAATTGAAATGATTTCTATTTTAGCAAGCATCTTATATATTTTATTACCATATAGATTAAATGATATGTATTTAAGAATAGCTATTGCAGAACTTACTTCTTTTATATTTTTGCCAATAGTATTTAACGGACTATATAGTATTATTAATTTAAAAGAAAAGAGTTATTTACTTATAATTGGTGCAGCAGGAATGTTTCTTACACATAGCTTACTTACAATATATTTAGCCATATTTTGCATTATTTTTATATTAATAAATGTAAGAAAAATAGACAAAAATACAATTAAATTTTTATTAAATAATACATTAATTATACTTTTATTAACTGCATTTTATTGGGTTCCTCTTTTGGAAAGTAAATTATCTACAGATTATGAAGTATTTGATCAAAGCCATATGGTTAGATGGGATGCAATGATAGCCTTAAAAGCAACTTTACCAGAACTTGCATTTCATATAAATGGTAGAATGTTTTATGGAATTGGAGTTTTAACTATTGTAGGAACGGCTTTAAGTTTTACATTATTTAGAAGAAAAAATTTTGATTTAAAAAACTTTATACTTTTCTTAATTTTAGGATTATTATCTGTAGTAATGTCTTTAAACTTCTTTCCATTTGAAAAATTACCAAGTTTTTTTACAATGATGCAATTTTCTTTTAGAATGCTTGAATTTGGTGGATTCTTCTTGGTAGTTTGTGCTTCTATTGCAATTGGGCTTTCGGTAGAAAAAATAAATAGTTATACTTTAATTTTTTTGTCTTGCGTATCAATTTTGCTTTTACTTCCAAATTTAGAAGAATTACATTACGGAAGATATTATAGCGAATATGAATTAAGTGAAGGAATAGAAGTTACAAGTCAAACAGGTAGAGTTCATGCAGGTTGTGCTAGTTTTGAATATTTACCTAGTAAAGCATTTGGAAACAGAAGCTATATTGAAAATAGGGAAGATATACCTATAATATTAAATATTAATAAATACTTAGATAACCAAGAAGAAAACGATGAAAATGAAAAGATTAAAGTTTCTAAAATATCTAATTATATTAAAAATGGAACAGATTGCTCTTTTAATATTGAATTAGATTATGAAAATGATGAAAATCTGAATAATGATGAACTTATAGTTGAATTGCCATATATATACTATATTGGATACAATGTTAGTTATATAGATACTGAGGGTAATTCTCATAAAGTAGACACATATGAATCTGAAAATGGATTTTTATGCATTAACTTACCAAATGAAGAAATGAAAGTAAAAATAGAGTATACTGGAACTATTATTATGAAAATTGCTTATTTAATTTCATTTGCAACATTAATAAGTATAATATTTATAAAGCTGAAAAAATCTTTTAATTAAAAACCATAAATTTAAAATTCCTTGCTATTTTTTGCAATATATAGTAAAATAAGAAAGGATAGATAAAGTTTAGATTAATATATGAAAATAGAAAAAATAATAAAATTAGGAAAGGAAAAATAAATGTCTAAAGGAACAGTAGCAATAATAGGAAAACCTAATGTTGGAAAATCAACTTTCTTTAATTATTTAGTAGGTCAAAGGCTATCAATAGTTGAAGATACTCCAGGTGTTACAAGAGACAGAGTTTATGGAGAAACTAATTGGAGAGGTAAAGATTTTACAATAATAGACACAGGTGGAATTGAAGAAAAAGCAGATGATGTAATAAGCTCACAAATGAAGCTTCAAGCAGAACTTGCAATAGACGTTGCAGATGTTATTGTATTTATAACAGATGTTACAACAGGAATAACTCCAGCCGATAGAGATATAGCATTAATGCTAAAAAAATCTAAAAAGCCAATAGTTTTAGTATGTAATAAAGTAGATGATTTTAAAAAGCTAGAAAATGATACTTATGAATTCTTTAACTTAGGCTTAGGAAAACCTTATCCAATATCTTCTGCTCATGCTAAAGGAATAGGAGATGTATTAGATGCAATATATGAATTTTTGCCTGAAAATGATGGAAATAATGAAGATGAAGAATATATTAAGGTAGCAATAATTGGAAAGCCTAATGTTGGAAAATCTTCATTAGTAAATAAAATATTAGGTGAAAACAGAAGTATAGTAAGTAATATTGCAGGAACTACTAGAGATAGCATAGATTCTAAGTTTGAAAATGAACATGGCAAATATATTTTTATAGATACAGCAGGTTTAAGAAGGCATAGCAAAGTTGAAGAAAACATTGAAAAATATAGTGTAATCAGAACAAACTTAGCAATAGAAAGAGCTGATGTTTGCATATTAATGATTGATGCAAATGAAGGTGTTACTGAACAGGATACTAAAATTGCAGGCTTAGCTCATGAAGCAGGTAAAGCAGTTATAATTGCAATAAATAAATGGGATGAATATAATAAAGAAAACGGAACATTAGAAAATTATACAAAAGATGTATATAATAAGCTTGCATATTTATCTTATGCTCCAATACTATTTATTTCAGCAAAAACAGGACAAGGAGTAGAAAAATTATTTAACTTAATAAATGAAGTATCTAATAACAATGCAATGCGTATATCTACATCAGTTTTAAATGAGCTATTAGCAGAAGCTGTTGCAATTGTACAACCACCAACAGATAAAGGAAAAAGACTAAAAGTACTTTATATGACACAAGTAAGTACTAAGCCACCAACTTTTGCAATATTTGTAAATGATAAAAAGTTATTTCATTTTTCTTATGAAAGATATATTGTTAATAAATTAAGACAAGAATTTAGTTTTAAAGGTACACCAATTAGAGTTGTAGTAAGAGAAAGAAAAGATAGTTAAAATAAAAAATAAATATTAAATATTAAAAATTAAATTAATAATTAAAAAAATAATATAAGGAGGAAAAATATGATTTGGGCATATATTTTAACAGCAATTATTGCATATTTATTAGGAAGTATAAGTTTTTCAGTAATTTTTACTAAAAAATTTGCAGGATTTGATGTAAGAGAAAAAGGAAGTGGAAATGCAGGAAGTACAAATGTTTTAAGAACTGCAGGAAAAAAGCCAGCAATACTTACACTTATTTGTGATATCTTAAAAGGTGTTGTAGCAATAGTAGTAGCTTACCTTATGGGAAAAATAGCAAATGCAGATGTATGGCTTTCAGCCATATTAATACAAATAGCAGGAGTATTTGTTGTTTTAGGACATACTTTTCCAATATTCTTTGGATTTAAAGGTGGAAAAGGTGTTGCAACAGCTTTAGGTGTATTACTTGTTACAAATTGGCAAATAGGTCTAATTTGCTTAGTATTTGCTTTAGTTTTAATGGCACTTACAAGAATAGTAGCACTAGGCTCTATTGCAGCAGCAGTTTTATTTCCAATACTTTGCTTTTTCATAACTAACAACTTCTTAGTAGGAGATTCATCTACTAGAATGACATATCTTGTATTTGGAATAATAATGGCTGTAATTGTAATATTTAATCATAGATCAAATATTCAAAGAATGGCTAGTGGAACTGAAAATAGATTAATATTTAAGAAATAATGTTTTAAAATATATTAAGAAAAGTTCTTTTATAGTTTTATTAGTTAAAAATATTTAATTAAGTAAAAATGTATATTAAAACTATAAAAGAATTTATTCTATTTAATTGGAGGTAGACAAATGAGTAAAAATGTTGCTGTAATAGGTAGTGGCAGCTGGGGAATGGCATTAGCTAATCACTTAGCAGAAATGGGAAACAATGTAAAAGTGTGGTCTTTTACTAAAGAAGAAAAAGATTTAATAAATAATGAGCATAAATGTAAGT
>CAWVEX010000052.1:0-4139 GCA_963928415.1 Bacillota bacterium
AAGAAAAGACAAAAAATGAAAAATTATATAAAACATTAGGCGCAACAGTTGGACTAGCTTTAGTTATAATTTTAATTTAGTATATAAAAGAATAATAAAAAAATACCATTAAAAATTTTATTTTAATATTGCAGGAGGTATTAATAATGAGCATAGATTTATTATTTAAAATAGCAGCTATAGGAATATTAGTTGCAGTTTTATATCAAGTATTAGTTAGAGCTGGAAGAGAAGACCAAGCAATGATGACAACTTTAGCAGGTTTAATAATAGTTCTTACCATGGTTATTAAAGAAGTAAGCTCATTATTTACAACAGTAAGAACAATGTTTAATTTGTAAAGGAATGAAAATGGATATTATAAAAATTATAGGAATAGCTTTTATAGCTGTAATAATTATTGTAATACTTAAACAGTATAGACCAGAATTTGCAATTTATGCATCAATAATTGCTGGAGTTTTAATTTTAGCCCTTGCCTTTAATACACTTTCTGGAATAATAGATATGATAAAAAGTATATCTAGTAAAACAAATATAAATAGTGAGTTTTTAGTAATTCTAATAAAAATAACTGGAATTGCAATTTTAACAGAATTTGCAGTAAGTATATGTAAAGACTCAGGAGAAAGTGCAATTGCAAGTAAAGTAGATGTGGGAGGAAAAATAATAATAATCTCAATGTCTATACCAATAATAAATGCCCTAATAGATACAGTTGTAAAAATATTACCTTAAAAAAATATGCAAAAGAGGTGATAAAAGTGAAAAAAGCCTACATTATATTATTAATAGCCATAATTACATATATATTTCCAACAGTATCTAAAGCTAAAACTGATGAAGAAAGCATCCTTACCTCACAAGCAGATACTTTAGGCATTTCTACATTTTTATCAGACTCTAAAAAATATACAGAAGATACATTTGGTAATATAGATATATCTGACATTTTTAACAAAAGTATAACAGGAAATATAGATAACTCTACAATAATTAATATAGTGTTTTCCTTACTTGGGGATAATATAAAATCAGCCCTAACTACAATTGCAAGTGTTATGGTTGTAGTAATAATACATAGCATTTTAAAGGCAATTAGTGAAAATTTAGGAAATGAAAATGTTTCAAAAATTGCATATTACATAGAATACATATTAATAATTACTCTAGTTATGACAAATTTTTCTACAATTATTACAGAAATGAAAAGTGCAGTCCAAAATCTAACTGGTTTTGCAAATACTCTTATACCACTTATGATTACACTTATGATAACAACAGGAAATATAGTATCATCTGGAATGCTTCAGCCAATTTTGCTTTTGCTTATAACCTTTATAAGCAATTTTATGACAAATATATTAATACCAATAGCTTTAGTATCTACTGCACTAGGAATTATTTCAAAAATATCAGATCAAGCGCAAGTAGGAAAACTTTCAAAATTTCTACATTCAAGTATGGTTTGGATATTAGGAACAGTCTTAACTTTATTTGTAAGTGTAACATCTCTAGAAGGAGGACTTACAGCAAGTATAGATGGAGTTACAGCAAAAGCTGCAAAAACTGCAATATCATCAGTAGTACCAGTTATAGGAAGTATTTTAGGTGATGCAGTAAATACAATAGTAGGATGTAGTAATATTATAAAAAATGCAGTAGGAATGGTAGGAATAATAGTAATAATTGCAATATGCATAAAGCCAATCTTACAGCTTGCAGTTTTAACAGTAACATACTATTTAGGAGCAGCACTCTGTGAGCCTATTGCAGATGAAAAAATAGTAGGAATATTAGAACAAATGGGAGGCACTTTTAAAATATTCTTAGCAGTAATGTTTGCACTAACTGCACTTTTAATAATAGGCATAGCAATAGTAATGAAAATATCTAATAGTGGAATAATGTATGGATAAAAAATATATAAATAAAAGTCTAATATAAAGGATATAGGTAATCCTTTAAACCTAAATAAAAATGTAGGATAAGAAAAATGGTATCATTTATTAGTTCTTGGGCTCAGCAAATAATATTTGCAGTAATAATAGGTACAATTCTGCAAATGCTACTTCCAGAAGGTAAAAACAAAAAATATATAAAAATAGTAATAGGAGTATATGTATTATTTGCAGTAATAAGTCCAGTTATAGGAAAAGATTTAGATATAGATTTAAATGAATTTAATATAAGCTTAGATAATACAACTACTAGTTTAGATGAAACCAATGAACAAAATATAAATGATATATTTGTAACAAATTTAACTCAAGACATTAAATCTAAACTAAATAATAAGGGATATGGATGTGAAGAAGTAACACTTGAGACAAATGATAATTATGAAGTAGAAAAAATAACTATTACTGGAATATATGAAGTAGAGGAAGAAGAGAATGAGGATGAGGTAAAAGAAGAAAGTAAAAATAATGTAAAGATAAATAGTATTAATATTAATGAAGTACAAATAGGAGAAAAAGAAAATAGCATAAAGGATCAAGTAGTTAAAGGAATACCAAAAAGCGAAGAAAAAGATTTAAAAGAATATTTAAGTGAAACATATAATGTAAAAGAAAAAAATATTAGTATTGATTAAGGAGGAAAAAATATGTTTGGAGATAAGCTAAAGAAAATGTTTTCAAAAAATGATGGAAATAACAAAAAGAAAATCGAAAATATTTTAGTATTTATAGTAATTCTAGCTATAACTATTGTAGCAATAAACTATATCTGGAATGGAGATAAGCAAAGTAAAAGTAGTAATACAGTACCTGAAGCGGAAGGAAGAAATGATGTAGTACAAGTATCAAGTGAAATAAACTATGATGAAAATGAAGAAAAATTAGCTAATATTTTATCTAATATAGCAGGAGTAGGAAAAGTAAAAGTATTACTTACATATTCAGAAACAAGTACTTATGTACCAATATATAATGAAAATTTAAAAGAAAGCAATACAACAGAAACAGACTCATCAGGTGGAAGTAGAATAGTATCTGAAACAGATAGCCAAAAAGAAGTAATATATAAAGAAGATAGTAGTGGAAATCAAGAACCAGTAACTCAAAGCATAATTAGTCCTAAAATAGAAGGAGCAATAATAACAGCAGAAGGTGCAGATAATGCCCAGGTAAAAACAAGTATAGTAGAAGCGGTAGAAGCGGCAACTGGTCTTGCAACACATAAAATACAAGTATTCAAAATGAGTAATTAATACAAAAAGAAAATGAAAGATAAAGAGGTTATAGGAACCTATCAAAACCTAAATCTAATATTAAGGGAAAATAATATGATTAAAATTGCAAAGGATAAAAATAAAAATCTAGGAATAAAAAAGATAATGAAGAAAAATCAAGTAGTACTTTTAGCTTTAGCATTAATGCTTATGACTGCTGGATATATGAATTATACAAACAATCATAAAAATGAAAATATGCTTTTAGCAAGTTTAGGAGATGCACAGCTTGTAAGTGCAAACGTAGTAAATGATGCTAATATCTTAAATGAAGTAAATAATACAGTTGTAGAAAGTAATAATGAAGAAAATATAGTAGAACAAAATAATATAAACGAAGAAAATCAAATAGAAGAGAATATTACAAATGAAACTGTAGAAACAAATGCTAATAATGTAGATTCAAGTGCACCAGTTTCTAATGAGACTAATGTAGAAAATCAAACTACAGAAGAAGCGGAATCTACTAGTAATGAAGAAAGTAAAGAAGTGCAAGAAACAAGCACAAAACAAGCAGATAATGATTACTTTACTCGTTCTAAGCTAGAAAGAGAAACAATGTATTCACAAATGCTAGAAACATACACAAAAATATTAGAAAATGGAAATATATCATCTGAGCAAAAAGATATTGCAGAAAATGAAATAAAAAATATAAACAACACAAAAAATGCAATTATGATAGCTGAAAACTTACTTGCAACAAAAGGTTTTGAAAATGTGGTTATCTTCGTAAATAGTCCAAGTGTAAATGTGGTAGTAAAGAAAGAAAATCTTGAAACAGAAGATATTGCCCAAATACAAAACATAGTTCAAAGGGAACTTAATACAGATATTGAAAATATACATATTACAACAAATTAAAAAATATATAAATGCATCTTTATTAAATTTAGATGCATTT
>CAWVEX010000053.1:0-10105 GCA_963928415.1 Bacillota bacterium
CATTGCAGTAATTCTACCATCTACATAATATCCCATAGCGATTTTTTCCGCTGTTGCCTCTGCATGAAAATCTAGTATTATTATATCTGCATTAATTTTAGTAAGTAAAAAATCAATACAAGTAAAAGGATTGTCTGAAAGTATTCCCATATCTGTTCTACCAATTAAATTAATTACTGCAAATTTTTTTCCATTTTTTTCTATTATAGTATAGCCTCTTCCTGGGCAACCTTTTGAATAATTTGCAGGTCTAATTATTTTTTTATCTCCTATAAAATTAAATATATCTTTTTTACCCCATGTATGGTTTCCCATTGTTATAACATCTATATTTAATTTATTAAGCTCATTAAATATTTTTGTAGTCATTCCCATACCGCCTGCAACATTTTCACCATTGACAATTGTAAAATCTATATTCTCTGCTTCTTGAAGATTTGGTAAAACTTTTTTTAATTTTTCTAAACCTGTTTCTCCAACTAAATCTCCTACTGCTAATATTCTCATTTTTTCCTCCTGCTTTAATCTAAACATTTCACTTTTACATTATACCATTTAATATAAAATTTTACTACTATATTATAAAAAATAATAGTTTTGAAAATAAATTTAAAAATTTATAAAATAAAATAATTTATTTTATTATCTATTTTATAATTTATTTTTATTTATTTTTTATTATTTCAAAAGAAAAAGAACCTAAATTATTAAATTTAATTAATAACTTAAGTTCTATATTTTTTAATTTTATTTTGCAAAATCAATTACTCTTTTTTCTCTAATCATATTAATCTTTATTTGTCCTGGGTAATCCATTTCATTTTCAACTTTTTCTGCAATCTTTCTAGCCATAATAGTCATTTCATCATCAGATACTTTTTCTGGTTTAACTATTATTCTAATTTCTCTTCCTGCTTGTATAGCATAAGATTTTTCAACTCCCTCAAATGAATCAGCAATTGATTCAAGTTGCTCTAATCTCTTGATATATGCATCTAGAGTTTCTCTTCTTGCTCCAGGTCTTGAAGCAGATATTGCATCAGCTGCTTGAACTAAATATGCTTCTGGTGTTTGTGGTTCTACATCACCATGATGTGCTTGTACTGCGTTTATTATTTTTGGATCTTCTTTATACTTTTTAAGAACTTCTACACCTATTTCTACGTGTGTTCCTTCCATATCATGGTCTAGTGCTTTACCAATATCATGAAGAAGTCCTGCTCTTCTTGCAAGCTTAGTGTCTAATCCTAATTCATCAGCCATAATTCTAGCTAAGTTTGATACTTCTATAGAATGGTTAAGTACATTTTGACCATAACTTGTCCTGTATTTTAATTTTCCAAGAAGTTTTATAATGTCTGGATGAAGATTCATAACTCCAGTTTCCATTGCAGCTCTTTCGCCTTCTTCTTTAATGGTTTTAGCTACTTCTTCTTTAGCTTTTTCCACCATTTCTTCAATTTTTGCTGGATGAATTCTACCATCATCAATTAACTTTTCAAGTGCAATTCTTGCAACTTCTCTTCTTAGTGGGTCAAATCCAGAAATAACAACAGCTTCAGGTGTATCATCAATAATGAAATCAACCCCAGTTAGTGTTTCTAAAGCTTTTATATTTCTACCCTCTCTACCAATTATTCTGCCTTTCATATCATCATTTGGAAGAGCAACTATTGATACAGTTGATTCAGAAGTATGATCTGCAGCACATTTTTGTATAGCATATGTTATAACATTTTTTGCTGTTTCATCAGACTTTTCTTTGATATCCTCCTCCATCTTTTTGATTCTTTCAACCTTTTCTGATGTTAATTTTTCATCAACTTTGGCTAATAATTGTTGTTTTGCTTCATCAACAGATAATCTTGCAATTCTTTCTAACTCATCTAATTGTGAATCTTTAAGTTTTTGAACTTCGCTCTTTTCCTTTTCAATTTCATCTTCTCTTCTGTCTAATTCTTTTTCTCTTTGTTCTGCTGAATAAAGTTTCTTTTCAAGATTTTCTTCTTTTTGAATTAATCTTTTTTCTTGTAATTGAATATCACTTCTTCTCTCTCTAATCTCTTCTTCTAACTCATTTCTAGAGTTAAGAATTTGTTCTTTTGCCTTAACAATTTCTTCCTTTTTTGCATTTTCAGCATCTCTTTGTGCATCTTCTCTTATTCTTTTAGCTTCTAATTCTGCACTCTTGATTTGTTTTTCTGCTGATTTTTTTCTAACTATATATCCTATAAATGAAAAAATCACTGCTGAGACTAGAAAGACTATGATATACATCGCAATTTTCATATCATACACCTCTTTCTATTAAATTTTCAATGTTCAAATATATATAATTTATAAATATATTCTTCCTATATTATTTTATTATTATTATCTAAATATGTCAAGAGAAAAATATATTTTTAGTTATATCACTATTTTTCGTATATAGATTTAATATTAATTTAACCACAAAAAAATAATATATGTTTTTAGCATATATTATTTTCTTTATTTTATGCTCTTGGATGAGCATTTTTATATATATTTTTTAATCCTGGGTCTTGAAACTGAGCATATACTTGTGTTGAAGATATATCAGAATGTCCAAGCATTGCTTGAATAGATTTTAAGTCTGCACCATTTTGAAGTAAATGCGTTGCAAAAGAATGTCTTAAAACGTGTGGTGTAATATCTTTTTCAATATGAGCTTGTTCTTTATAATATTTAACTATTTTCCAAAAACCTTGTCTTGTAAGTCTTGAGCCATTTACATTTACAAATAATGCTTTATTGTTTTCATCTTTTATTAATATTGGTCTTGCTTTTTCTATATATTCTTTTAGGGCTTTTTCAGCAAGTGCACCAAGTGGAATTGTTCTTGATTTTTTACCATTTGAGCAAGTAACTGTATCTTCACTAAAATTAATATCATCTATATCTAAATCAATAATTTCTGTAACTTTCATACCAGTTGCATAAGCAAATTCTAGCATTGCTTTATCTCTTGTTCCTTTTAAATCAACATCTTTTGGTTGGTCAAGTAATAACTCAACTTCATCTGATGTAAGTACACAAGGAACTCTCTTTTCTATTTTAGGAGATTGTATTGATACTGTTGGGTCACTTTTAGTCTTTTTTGTTCTAAGTAAAAATTGATAAAAAGACCTAATTGATGCTAAACTTCTTGAAGCTGTAGAAGTCTTTTTTCCTTCTTGTTGTAATTCTTTTAAATAATCTTTAATGTTCTCTTCTTTTGCTTTTGCAAAATTTATGTTGTTTTTCATTATATAGTCTCTAAATTGCATAATATCTCTTCTATATGATTGTAGAGTATTATCTGACAATTTTTTATCATTTTGTAAGAATTCTAAAAAAAGTTTAATCTGTTTATCCATTTTTGCTCCCCTATTCTTATATATTTTTGTATTGTTTACTTAAACTTATTATGTTATATCAAATTATTAGGCAAAAGTAAATACTTTTTTAACAAATAAAAATATTTTTTATGTAACTTAACATAATATTCATCTATTTGCTTGTCACTTTACATAATTTGCTATAGATATGTAACTATTCCTACTAATAAATTACTACTTATATATGTTTGAACTAATGATCCTATAAACATAAAAATTAATATGATTAAGCAAAATACTGTATGCCTAATTATCTCTATTTTAATATTTTCTTTTCTTCTGTCTTTTATTATTGATTTATATAGGTTAATTCCACTCACAGCTAAAGCTAATATACAAGGAATAATAATTATATTATGTATAAGTAAAGAGCAGATAGCAAAAGCCATACCTTTTCCCGTTCCTAAAGCCATAACAACTGAAGATATTGTATATCCCATACAAAAACCTTTATATCCTATCATTCCATAAACTATGGGTATCCCTATAACTGTTGAACTCATAAACCATAAAATAATTACTAAAAATAAATAGTCTACAAAAGAACTTTTTAGTAATTTAAAATAATCTAGTTTAGAGCCATTTTTTAATTCACTTACAAAATTAGATATATAACTTGAAATTGCTTTTTGTTGTTCTCCTGAGGAATTATTTACTACAATTAATCCAATAATTAATCCTAATAAAAATATAATTATTAAAATAAAATATATTTTAATATTTCTAGCTATATGCTCCTCTATAACTTTTTTTACATTTTTCATTCTATTCCTCCTAATACATAATATTTATGTATCTAAATGAAGAAATAGAACTTGTTTTATTATGCTATATTGCACATTTTACATAAGCTTATCCTATTTGTAATTTTCCATATACTCCGCCTCCACCGGCATGTATATGAATTTCACCTTTTCTTGCACTATCTATTATTTCTGCTTGTTTTTTACCAATTATTCCTTCTATATCATCTTTTGCGATTTTATGAAGAATTGTCATCTCTGTTCCAAAATTAGAAAGCAATTTTTCTATAGTCTTACCTCCAACTCCTGGCATAAATCCAAGAGGAATTTGATAATTATATTTTGGTCTAAAACTTGGGGATGTAGATTTCTGGTCTTTTATAATTTCTATTCTATCATAAACACCCATTGTTATATTTGTTCCACCGCATTTTTCACACACTGTTGCAGGTGGTGGTGTTTCAATAGAGCAGTTACAATCTTCGCAAAAGCTTCTATTATATTTTCCAAGCTTAGGATCTAGTCCATAATTTGCTAATATTTTTCTACCATCTTCCATTTTAATAGCTTTCATAATCTCTTTAAAGCTAATATTTTCTACTAATAATTTATTATATTCTCTAGCTATTTTAGGTAGAGAATGAGCATCTGAATTAGTAATAAAGTTTTTATTTGCAAGTTCACTAATTTCATCTGCAATGTATGTATCTGCACTTAAGCCAAGTTCAACTGCAAAGATTTTATCATATTTTTCTTTAAATATTCTAGATAATCTTTCTGTACAGTTGCCATAATAGCTTTTAAATGGTGTAAATATGTGAGCTGGAATTAATACACCATTATATTTTTCCACTATATCTACTAATTCATAACCTGAAACATTTGATTTTTGAGTACTTAAAGTAATATTATGAATATGTGTAGACATTTCTTTTGAAAAGCCTTTTATATCTTTTAAAGTTGGGAAATAGCATAGATTATGTGCAGAGCCTCTTTTTCCATCTTCTCTTATCTCAGTAGTTTCAACTTCACTACCTAATATAATACAAATTTTATCCTTATAGATTATTCCACCATCTTCTATTTCATAAGCCTCTCCTGTTTTTAAGAAGTTTTCAATATCTTCAATAACATAAGGAGATGCACAGTCTATAATTCCTACAACATCTATCCCTTTTCTTTCAAAACATTCTTTAGCTATATTTGCAAAGTTTAGAGACTTTGCTGCTGTTATTTTTATTGGTTTTCCATTTTCACTTCTTCCTATGTGTACATGTAAATCTGCAAATATTTCGTTCATTTTTAGTCCTCTCTAATTTTATCTATCACTATCATCTCTATCGGGTTCATGAAACTCAGGTTGTTGTGGTTGCTCTGCTATTCTAGGATCTTTATCCTTAATAGGATAGATTGTTTCAGGTTCACTATAATCTATCTTTTTCTTAATATCAATGTCCTTTTTTAAAATTTCCTTATTATTATTTATTGGGTCACGTCTTAAATATAGATTATATTCTGGTCTATCCTGAGTTTCATCTAATCCACTTTGTAATTCTTCCTGAGCTTCTCCACTTGAATCTCTGTAATAATCACTCATTCCTGCTTTTACAAAATCTAAAGTTCCTTCTGGTGGAATTTGTTGAGGCTGACTAGCTTTGCCTTTTATTCTTAGGTTTAATTCATCCATCTTTTGTGCTGCTAAAGCATATAATGTTCCTGCTATATTTTTTCCTCTTCTTGTATCACTTTTGCCACTATCTATATCATCATCAAATGATTTAGCCATTTTTTCAAGTCCATTCATAGTAATTCTCCCTTCTTAAATATATTCTTGTTTATTTCATACTCGTTTTTTACACTTCAACTTTGTCCATAAAATTAACAAAACCTAAAAATTTATCTAAATACCTGTTATATTTTCCTTTTAGATTTCTATATTTTAAAA
Source organism: Bacillota bacterium (assembly GCA_963928415.1). GTDB lineage: Bacteria > Bacillota > Clostridia > TANB77 > CAG-508 > CAG-793. The sequence continues at coordinate 6,090 of CAWVEX010000053.1, forward strand.
GTACAACCGCTTCATCAGTTTTAAAGCCTACTCTTTCAGGTCTATTTAAAAGCATACCACCAAATTGGTCAGTAAGTTCTATAATATCACTTTCAGGCTCTCTATTTTCAGAAATTGTATATCTGTTGACACCTTCACATATTCTGCAAAACTTTTCATCAAATCCTAATTTTGCAAGATATTCGGCACCTTTTTTAGCATACCCTCTTATTTCTTCTAAGTCAGTTGCATTTTCTTTTTTCATACAGTCACATAAAAGTCTTGCTGTAATTATTAAATTATCATCTAATTTTTCTTCTGGATAATTATCATGTATGTACTTTAAAAACAATTTAGTTACAAGTGTCTTAAAAATAACTGTATTATCATAAAAAATTCCAGTTTTCTTTTTTAAATAATACATTATCTCCATTTTTTTAAGCCAATCTTTTTCGCTTAACATGTAAGATGCAAATGTTTCTCCCTCCATTTTCGTATCCTCCTCTTTAGTTGAATTATATTTCAATATGTAAACTTTTTCAATCTTTGTAACAAAAATGTAATATTTAATTTTTAAAATTTATTTTTCTATAAAAAATAGATTATTAATATGCTACATCAAAATTAAACCTTTTGTGTAATCAAGTCCTGCTTTAGAATCCTTTTTATACCCTAAAGTATAAATATCTGTAGCTTTTTTATCTATTTCTAGCATTCTTTTTATTTTTCTATTTTTATTTATCTTTTCAAATTTTTTAAATGATGTAATTACTTTTGCTTTATTATTAATCTGTGAAAGAAGTATTTTCCCGTTTTCAGAACATCCTAAAACTCTTATATATGGAATCATCTTTTTAGATATTTCCATATCTTTTTTAGTTATTCCAAGTAATGAATAAAGAAGTATTCTTTGAATTCTTGTTTGTGTATACCTTTTTGATTTAACCTTATTTATTAGTTCTATTAAGTTATTTGTTTTATTAGATGCATCTTTAATTAAATATTCTAATCCTTCATTTACATCTGGTAAATTTGCAATTTCTTTTACAGGCATACTTCTTAGTTTATATATAATTTCATTATTATAAGAAATTATGTCTAATACATATGTTCCCTGTCTTATATTATTTAAAAGCAAGTTATATGTTTTTGCAGGAACTACTTTTCTTACCTCTTCTAGTTGATTATTTAAAAGTAAATTTCTAATTCCTGTACTACTTGCATATTCATCTATAATTTTTGTACTGTTATAATAAACTTTTTCTCTTTTAATTCCAATTGGTACTATATTACTTTTTTGCTTTTTTAAAGCTTTTAAGTATTCTATTGCTAGGATATTATTTGAACCTTTTAATACATTTGCATATCTTTTTACATCATTTAAATAAAGCATTAAAGCATTATTTCTAGCCTTTGGAAAAGAATTCCCTTTACTTAGTTCATGTTCTAAAATTGCTTTATATTCAGGTGGCTCTATATATAATACATTAGCAATATTATTAAGTGTAGATATATCATCTGTTTCCATACCAAATGAAATAGTATCAACTACTCCTAGAGCATTTAATACTTTTACTCCTCCACTTGCAAAATTTTCGGCACTAGAAATACTATAAATAGTAGGCAGTTCTATTACTAAATCTACTCCACCATTTAAAGCTATTTTTGTTTTTTCCCACTTATCTACTACTGATGTATTTCCTCTTTGAGTAAAATTTCCTGTAATAACTGCTACTACAAAATCTGCACCAGTTAACTCTTTTGCATTTTGTATATGATATGTATGCCCATTATGGAATGGATTGTATTCTGCTATAATGCCTACTACTTTTCCCAAAATGAAGTCCTCCCCTTACATAAATAAACTCTTAATATATTTTATTAACTTTTTTCTCTTGAACCTTTTATAATTTATTGATATAATATCACAAACTTTGCATTTTAGCAATAATTGTAAAGTTATATTTTAAGTAAATATTTACAAATATATTCTTAAAACTTTATACAAATTTCAAAAATGTATTAACAATAATTTATTTATATTTTTAAGGAAGGTATTTATATGGAAAAAGTTACAATATATACAGATGGTGCTTGCTCAGGGAATCCAGGTCCTGGTGGTTGGGGTGCAATACTTATGTACAACGGAAATAAAAAAGAATTATCTGGTGGAAATAAGGATACAACTAATAATATTATGGAAATTACTGCTGTCTTAGAGTCTCTTAAAGCTCTTAAATTTCCTTGTGAAGTAGATTTATATAGTGACAGTGCTTATGTAGTAAACTGTTTTAATCAAGGATGGATATATAACTGGCTAAAAAAAGGTTGGAAAACAGCTAGTGGTGAACCTGTTAAAAATAGAGAATTATGGGAAGAATTGTATAACTTGACTAAGACTCATAAAGTTATTTTTCATAAAGTAAAAGGACATGCAGATAATGAGTTTAATAATAGATGTGATGAATTAGCGAGAAATGCTATTGATAGTGTTAGATAATTATTATAGTGAATTATATGATATAAAACTTGCATTAATTATCATATTTAGATAGAAAGGATTTATTATGCGTATAGGAATAGATATTGATGGAACATTAACAGATATAGAAAAATTTCAATTAGACTTTGGTTCTAAATTTTTTTCTAGATATAATAAATTTATTGTAAAACCTAATGGCTATGAAACAGCTGAAATATTTAATGTAGATGACACTCTTGATAATGAATTTTGGGATAAATATTATTTCGATTATCTAAAAAATGAACCAATAAGAAGATTAGCAAGTGAAATTATAAAAATGCTAAAAGATAAAGGAAATGAGATTTATATTATCACTGCAAGACATGGTGAAAATAATATTAGCAATGAAAAAACTAAAAATCTTACTAAGGCTTGGCTTGATAAAAACGATGTTATTTATGATAAACTAATTTTTTCCCCAGAAGAAAAGTTAGATACTTGTTTAGAAAATAAAATTGATATTATGGTTGAAGATAAACCTGCAAACATTAATACATTGTCCTCTAAAATTCCTGTTATTTGCTTTAATGCTGGCTATAATCAAAATTGTAACGGAAATAATATTTACAGAGCCTATTCGTGGTATGATGTTAATCATAAGATAAAAAATATAATAAACTCTAAAGTATATAATTTACGAAAATCTGTTACTTAATATTGTATTCCACATTAGTTTATGCTATACTATTAAGCATAGGAAATGAAAATAAGCAGTGTGAGTGCTACCACTTTACATACACAGTTTCACTGTGAGAATGGAGGTGGTGCTATATGGTTGAACAAGCTATATTAATAATAATATATTTATTTTTCTACAGTTTAGTAGGAATAACTATAATAGCATTTACCTTAATTATTGCAATAGTAGTAATTTTGAGTAAATAATAAAAGCACCACATATGCTCTGCCAAGCTTTGTGGTGTTTTACCTAATTTATATGGTAGCACACATTTCTGTGGCTTTCATTTCCTATAGCTATTATACTAAACTTTCTTTTTATTGTCAATCATTTATTATTCTCTAGATAGCATAAATTTTTTGTAGGATTTTCATTCATTGAATTTCAAAAATTTCTTGAATAAATTGATTTTTTTAGATTTCTTTTTGATTTTATATTTTTATCATTTTTCTTCTATATTTTTAGGTTCATTTAATAAACCTATTTATAGGCTATTTTTAAAATATCATATTTTTCTTTATTTTACAATACTTATATTGCTTTTTGGTACCATATATTTTTTAATTCATAATACAATTCATCTCTAGCTTTTGATACTGGTATCTTTACTCCCGTTGTTCCAAACAATTTTTTATTTGCTTTTTTTCTTATTCTTTTTTCCAGCTCTTGTATTTTTTCTTCTCTTTTTGCTTTTGTAGAAATATCTATTATTTTCTTGTATACATCTCCTTTGTTTTGTGTGAATGCCCTTAATTGACTGTTAATGTTAAAATAAGAATGTACAAAAAATCAAATATAAAAATGTACAAAAATATACATTTTAAAATTTGAGAA
>CAWVEX010000054.1:0-54381 GCA_963928415.1 Bacillota bacterium
ATAATAATAAAATAATTGATATAATTATTTGTTTAATTTTAATAATATTAAATATAATTAATATTATTTTTATAAAAAATAATATAATTAAATTTTCTATTTTAGCATTAATTCCAATTTATATTATATATTTAATAATTAAATTAAATAAAAATAAGAAAATAAAAATACAAGAAAATGAAGAATTAAATAAAATAAATTTAGAAAAAGCTGAAATAAATAAACAAATGGATATATTAGATGGACAAATTGAAATTTTAGAAAAAAATTCTGAAGAAACAAAAAATGAAATAAATAAATCTGAAGAAGAATTAAATAATAAATTAATTAATGAGAAAAATAATATTATTGAAGGTAATAAAAATAATTTTGAAGAAGACTATATAGATAGTTTATTTAAATCAAATGTGGATTTATTAATAAATGCAAATCAAAGAAAAATCAATGAATTAAATTTACAGCTTCATAAATTAGAATTAGATAGAGAAAACATTGATCCAAAACTTGAAAAATTAATACATACTGAGGAATTATTAGAAATAGAAAAGGAAAATCTAAATAAATTGCAAAAGAAAGCTGAAGAATTTAATTTAGCAAAAATTATTTTAGATGAAGCTTATACTGAGATGAAAAAAAATATTACTCCTAAATTTAATTCAAGTCTTTCTAAAAATATAGAAAAGATATCTAATGAAAAATATAAAAATATAGTTATAAATGATCAAATAACAGTTGAATTAGATGATGGAAGATATGTTCCAGCAGAAAGCTTAAGTATTGGTACTATAGAGCAAATATATTTATCTCTTAGACTTGCAATAATGAATGAAATTAGTAATGAGAAATTACCAGTAATGTTAGATGAAGCTTTTGCATATTATGATGACAAAAGATTAGAAGCTGCACTTGAATTTTTAAGCAAAATAGATAATCAAGTAATTTTATTTACTTGTACAAATAGAGAAAAGGAGATACTTGAAAAAAATAACATTCAATTTAATTATATTTTTTTATAAAACATTAAATATTAAATATTATTAATAAAAAGAGCTCTAATTATTTTAATTAGGGCTTTATATATAATATAATTAAAAAATATGTTGTATAAAACAATTAATTTTTTAAGCTTTTTCATCTTCTATTTCCATAGGATTTACATGAATAATAGATAAATATACAAATGGCAAATTATTTAATTCTTTTTCTAAATTATCTGCAATTGAATGGCTTTCAAAAGTACTTAAAGTTCCATCAACAAAAATTGTAATGGAAACTAAATATTTATATCCAACAGGAGAAGTATTTAAATGATTGTATTTTAATATTTCTGGATATTTTTTAATTATTTCAATAATTTTATTTTTATCTTCTTCATTTATAGATTTATCCATTAATACATTAAAGCTTTCTATAAAAATTTGAAGACCTGAATAAAAAATCCAAATAGAAATACCAATACCAACTACACTGTCAAACCAATAAATATTTACTAAACTTAATAGAATTGAAATTAAAGTAAAAGTAGTAATAACACAGTCATTTCTATGATCTTTCTTATTTGCTTCTAATAATAAATTCTCAAATTTTTTAGATAATCTATCTGTAAATAAAAATAAAAACAATTTAACAATTATTGTAATTATACAAACTATTACTAAAAACCAAGAAAATTCAAAAGTATCTTGATTTATTAATGACATTATAGAATCATATAATAATTTTAAAGCTATAACCATCATAGAAAGACTTATAAACATTGAAAATATGTATTCTGCTTTACCGTGCCCCATATTATGCGTATCATCTTTAGGTTCGCTAGCAATTTTATTACCTATAAATGTCATAAATGAAGCAAAAATATCTCCAGCACTATTGGCAGCATCAGCAATCATAGCTTGACTATTAGTAAGTAATCCAATTATTCCTTTTATTATTAATAAAAATATATTTCCGACTATCCCTAAAATTCCTGCTAATTTTGTTTTTGCAAATCTATCCATTTTAAAACTCCCTTAAATATCTATTTATTAGATTTATATTATAACACTAAAATAGGAAAAATGTAATATTTAACTATTATTTTATTATTTACTTTATAACATTTTTTTAATTTATTTCTAGAAGTTTTATGATTTTTTTCATGTTTCTTTTACTTACTTCTATTATAAATAACTATGTATGTATACTTGAAACATGTGCAAAAATATAGTATAATAGTTAAGTCAAAGTAAAGGAGAGTTAGTTATGTTTGAAAACTTAGATGAAGTTGAAAAAAAATATGAGGAATTAACTAAAAAGATTAGTGACCCTGAAGAAATTGCAAAACAAAATGAATGGCGTAAATATATGAAAGAACATGCTGATTTAGAGCCAGTAGTTTTAAAGTATAGAGAATATAAAAAAGTAAAACAAGCAATGGAGGAAGCTAAAGAAATGCTTTCTGACCCTGATCTTAAAGGATTAGCAGAAGAAGAGATTTTAAAAGATAAAGAAATCTTACCTAAACTAGAAGAAGAATTAAAGGTTTTACTTATTCCAAAAGATCCAGATGATGATAAAAACGTTATTTGTGAGATAAGAGCTGGTGCTGGTGGAGAAGAAGCAGCTCTTTTTGCAGGTACTTTATTTAGAATGTATTCAATGTATGCAGATAGAAAACATTGGAAATTAGAAGTATTAAATGAAAATGAAACAGGTCTTGGTGGATACAAAGAAATATCTTTTATGATAAAAGGTCATGGAGCATACAGTAGACTAAAATTTGAAAGTGGAGTTCATAGAGTTCAAAGAGTTCCAGAAACAGAATCAAGTGGTAGAATTCATACATCAACTGCTACTGTTGCAGTACTTCCTGAAGTTGAAGATGTAGATATAGAAATAAACCCAGCAGATATAAAAATGGAGGTTTATAGAGCTTCAGGTGCTGGTGGACAACATGTAAATAAAACTTCATCAGCTGTAAGATTAATTCACATTCCTACTGGAATGGTTGCAGAATGTCAAACAGAAAGATCACAAATGCAAAATAGGGAATATGCCATGAAATTGCTTCGCTCAAGATTATATGAAAAGGAAAAAGCAGAAAGAGATAGTGCTCTAGAAAATGAAAGAAGAAGCCAAATAGGTAATGCAGAAAGAAGTGAAAAAATAAGAACATATAATTATCCTCAAGGAAGAATTACAGATCATAGAATAGGAATGAGTATTTATCAAATGGATAATTTCTTAAATGGTGATTTGGACGAAATGATAGATAACCTAGCAGCAGCAGATACTGCAGAAAAATTAAAAGGTAATGAAGAATAAAATATAAGTTATAAAACATTTCTAATTAAGTATAGAACTTAATTATGAAGTGTTTTTTATTTTCATTGAATGTTTCAAAAGAATATTAGAAATGGAAGAACATATAAATATAATATAAATTATTTAGGAGTGGAGAACATTTTATGGAAGTTTCATTAATTACATTATTAGGTCTTTTCTTTGGAACAATAGGTACCACAATTGGAGGTTTAATAGGAGTTTTTTCAAAAAGAAATTCGAATAAATTCTTAAGTTTTGTTTTAGCATTTGCATCTGGGCTAATGCTGGCAGTAATCTGTTTTGATTTAATTCCAGACTCTATAGAAATATCATCAGTCTATGTAACAATTTTAGGTATAATTTTAGGTATAATAATAATGGTACTTTGTGATAATCTTGTACAAAATATATTTAATAAAAAAGCTAATATTAATAGTTCTTATGGTAAGAAGGATTATTTAAACAAAAAAAATAGTAAAAAAGCAATAGACATAGGGCTATTAAAAACTGGAATAATAGTTAGTATAGGATTAGCACTACATAATATTCCAGAGGGATTAGCAATAGGTTCTGGCTTTGATTCTTCTACTTCTCTGGGTTTATCTTTAGCATTAGCAATATGCTTACATGATATACCAGAAGGTATAAGCATGGCAGTACCGATGAAAAACGGAGGAATGAATCCAATTAAAGTAATGTTCTATGTTATTTTATCTGGAATAGCTACAGGCTTAGGAGCGTTAATAGGAGCAATAGTAGGAAATATATCTAGGCAAGTTATTGCAGTTTGTTTAAGTTTTGCGGCAGGAGCAATGCTTTATATAGTAACAGGTGAACTAATTCCTGAAGCTAATCAATTGCATAAAGGTAGAATGACTGCACTAGGTAATATGATTGGATTTATAATAGGATTATTTGCAATGTTAATTGAAATATAAATTATTTAATATTAATATACTATTTTTGCTAATCATAATAAAACTCCTTGACTATGAAAATAAAATATAGTAAAATTCTTAAGTACGAACAAAAGTTTTACAATAATAAGTTTTCATAACATAAAAATAATATTATTAAGAAAAGAATTTTGAACAAATAATTAATACAAAATAAAAAACAAATAGAAGGAAAGGAGTATCACACTTTTTTATTAGTGTGAATAGATATAATGGAAGAACTATTAAAAGAATTAAATCCTAGACAAAAAGAAGCAGTAGAAGCAACAGATGGACCATGCTTAGTTATAGCAGGGGCAGGTTCAGGAAAAACTAAAGTACTTACATATAAAATAAGTTATTTGATGAAAGCAAAAGGTGTAAAACCTTGGAATATACTTGCAATAACATTTACTAATAAAGCTGCAAATGAAATGAAGGAAAGAGTTGAGCAATTAGCCAGTGATGCTATAAATGATATTTGGCTTGGTACTTTCCACTCTATTTGCGTAAGAATACTTAGAAAATTTATAGATAGAATCGGATTTGAAACTTCATTTGTAATATTTGACTCTTCTGATCAAAGAACTATTGTAAAAAATTGTATGAAAGAACTAAATATTGATCCGAAACTATTTACAGATAAATCAATTTTATCTGAGATTAGTAATGCAAAAAATGATATGCTTACACCAGAAAAGTATGAAGAAAGAGCAAATGGTGATTATAGAAAAGAAATAACTTCAAAAGTATATTATATGTATCAAAGAAAACTTAGGGAAAATAATGCTATAGATTTTGACGATATAATAAATTATACAATTAATATATTAACAGATAATCCAGATGTATTAGATTATTATTCTAGTAAATTCAAATATATATTAGTAGATGAGTATCAAGATACTAATAAATCTCAGTTTATGCTAGTATCTCTTTTAGCTTCAAAATACGGAAATATTACAGTTGTAGGAGATAGTGACCAGTCAATATATCGTTTTAGAGGAGCAGATATTACAAATATACTTAATTTTGAAAAAGATTTTCCTGGAGCTAAAATAGTAAAATTAGAGCAAAACTATAGATGTACAGGAAATATTTTAAAAGCTGCTAATGCTGTAATTAAGCACAATGGCAATAAATATGGAAAAGTTCTTTGGACAGAAAATGATGAAGGAGCACTTCCATTTGTATATTGTGGCGAAGACGAATATGATGAAGGAAACTTTATTGTTCAAGAAATAAATCATTTAAAAAGAGAAGAATATTATAAGTATTCAGATTTTGTAGTTTTATATAGAATGAACTCGCAGTCAAGAGCAATAGAAGATGTGCTAAGAAGAGAAGATATACCATATAAAATTGTTGGAGGTCTTAAATTCTATGAAAGAAAAGAAATAAAAGATACAGTGGCATATTTAAGACTTATATCAAATCCTTCAGATAACCTGGCTTTAGAAAGAATAATAAATGAACCTAAAAGGGGAGTAGGAAAAACAAGTATAGAAAATATAGAAAAAATTTCTGAAGAAAATGGAATTTCAATGTATCAGGTAATAAAAGAAGCGGATAAATATATACCTAGAATTTATCAAAATACAAGAGATTTTGTAAATGCAATAGAGGAACTACGTAAACTTGATGTACCTGTATCAGAACTCATAAAACAAACACTTAATAAAACAGGATATACTCAGAGCTTAAAGAATGAAAATACTATTGAAGCAGAAAGTAGAATAGAAAATATTGAGGAATTTTTAACTGTAGCAATGGAATTTGAAAAGGAATCAGCAGATAATAATCTAAATGAATTCTTAGAAAGTATATCCTTATCAAGCGATACAGATAATCTAGAAGATTCGGATAATATGGTTACACTTATGACACTTCATAGTGCTAAAGGATTGGAATATCCAGTAGTATTTTTAGTAGGCATGGAAGATGGAGTATTTCCAGGACATAAATCAATGGATAATCCTGAAGATATAGAAGAAGAAAGAAGATTATTTTATGTAGGAATAACTCGTGCACAAAGATTTTTATATCTAACTTTTGCTAGAAAAAGAACAATATTTGGTTCAACAAGTTATAACCCACCATCTAGATTTTTAAAAGAAATACCTGAAGATTTACTTGACGGATATGAAGATGCATTTGCTAAAAAAGATGATGAAGACCAATTTGAAGATTCAAAATATTCTTGGAATTATGGAAATAAATCATCTAATTATGGAGATAAATATGGGTCAAAAGTTGTGTCATATAAAGTTAGTGCAGAAAGTTTAAATGATAATACTGAAAAGCCAAGTTTTCAATTTAGAACAGCAGAAAGTTTTTTAAATAATATAAACAAAAAGAAAACTCAAAATACTGTTGACTTATCTCAATACCAAGTTGGACAAAAAGTATTCCATAAAAGATTTGGAGAGGGTACTATTACAAAATTAGAACAAGAAGATGATGACATAAAAGTTGATATACAATTTGATAAATTTGGGCATAAGAGATTAATGGCAAAATTTGCAGGTCTAGAAATATTAAGTTAAAAAAGTATGCGTTTAATAAATTTTAAACGCATACTTTTTTAGTTTTTACTTGAAATTTTTTTGACTAATATATATCGCATTATTATTTATGACTAAAGTTCCATGTTCTTTTATTAGAGTAGCAATAGCTTCTTGACTAGTTAAAAAATTACCAAACTCTGTGATACCTGAATAAAACATACCAAGATATCTGTAGTTTTGATTTATATTTAAGCATATAAGATTATACTTATTATTGTATTTGTATAGCTCTATAGATTTACAAAATTCTCTTAATCTATTAATTTTTTGTTTTTTTAAAAAGTTACAAAAATTAAAGAAATGTTCAATATCTACAAAACTATAAACTAAAGTGTCATCTTTTTGTATTGGAACTTTTAATGGTCTTACTTTTTTTATATTTTTATTTTTAGGTATTAATTTAGTTATTGTAAATATAAAGTCCCCATTATACATACTTTTTGCATCTATTCGAACTCTGCTATTATTTAAATGAAATCCGACTTCATCTTCGGCTCTATCAAGTATTTCCAAAAAAGACCTCCTAGCTTCAGTTGGATTAGACATAAAGTTATCTAAATCACCATTACTATTTTCTAGAAGTTCATCATTAGAAACAGTAACTCTTAATTTATATTCACTTAATTTTTCAAACTTCATATTTTTCCCTTTCTATTTTATGTATTTATTAGTATATCATATGATTTTTTATTTTACAATGTTTTTATAAAAAATAACAAAATCTTCCTTTTAAAATTAAAAATTTTTTTACAAAAAATACCTTGAAAATTAATGGAAAAAAATATATAATACAAATGTTAAATTATAAATATCCGTAAGATAAAATGGAGGTAACATATGGCTACAAGAGATAAAAGTACATTTGTGCTAATAATATTCATATTATGTGGATTAGTTATTGGGGGACTAATAGGTCAATTAACTCAAGGAGTAAGCTGGCTTAGTTGGCTTTCTTATGGACAAAGCTTTGGTCTAACTGATCCAGTATCATTAGATTTAGGAGTTGTAAATCTAAGCTTTGGAATAATGTTTAATATTAATATTTCAAGCATAATTGGTATAATTATTTCAATATTTATTTATAGAAAATTCTAAATAAGAGTATATAAAATTAAGTTATTTTATTATTAAGTTATTTGGTTTTAAGATATAAATTAAGTTTTAGTTTTTGGGGGCAGAAAGGATGGATTTATGCCACTTAAAATGAAACAATTGCCAATAGCTGAAAGACCATATGAAAAATTATTGATGTATGGTGCAAAAAAGTTATCAAATGCTGAACTTTTGGCAATAATAATTAAAACTGGAACAAAAGAAGAAACATCAGTAGATATTGCTAACAGAGTTTTACTACTTTCAAATGATATTGGAGGATTAGCTAACTTAGGAATAGAAAATCTAAAAAAAATAAAGGGAATAGGAAAGGTTAAGGCTATTCAAATTAATGCATTATGTGAAATAGCTTCTAGGATTAACTCTCCAGTAAATAACATGCAAGTGAAGATAAAATCACCCAAAGATGTTGCAAAAATGTTTATGAATGAATTTAGACAAGAAAAAAAAGAAAAGCTAAAAATAATATTACTAAATAGCAAAAATCAAGTAGTAAAAAATGTAGAATTAAAACAAGGTTCTATTAATCAAATATCTGTAGAACCATCGGAAGTCCTAAAAGAAGTAATAAAGGAAGAAGTAAATAAATTTATAATAATACATAATCACCCAAGTGGAGATCCAACACCAAGTAAGGCAGATTTAGACTTCACTATGAAAATAGAAGAATGTTCAAAATTATTTAATCTGTATTTTTTAGACCATATAGTGATGGGAAAAGATGATTATATAAGTATTAAATCTATTTTAAACATTTCTTAAAATAAATATAAAATCTGCAATGATAATAATACCTACAAAAAGAAAGGAATTTTGGCAATGAATTTTAATTTATTAAACTTCAATTCAAAAGATATAGGGATGGATTTAGGAACTGCAAATATTTTAATTGCTTTAAAAGGTAAAGGGATAGTTTTAAGAGAGCCATCAGTAGTAGCATTAGATAAAGTTACTGGAGAAATTGTAGCGACCGGAAAAGAAGCAAGAGAAATGTTAGGAAGAACTCCAGAAAATATAAAAGCGGTAAAGCCTATGCAAGATGGAGTAATAGCAGACTTTACAGCAACAGGCCTTATGCTAAAAAATATGCTTAGAAAGGTTTGCCAAAAATATAATGCTGGTAAACCTAGAGTTGTTGTTGGAGTCCCTTCTGGAATTACTGAAGTAGAAAGAAGAGCTATAGAAGAAGCTTTTTTGCAAGCAAATGCAAAAGAGGTATATCTAATTCAAGAGCCTATGGCAGCAGCAATTGGAGCTGGAATTAATGTCAAAGAACCAATGGGAAATATGATTGTAGATATTGGTGGGGGAACTACAGAAGTAGCAGTTATATCATTAGGAGGTATAGTTGCTAGTAATTCAATTAGGGTTGCTGGAAATGAAATAGACGAAAGTATAGTTGAATATTTAAAAAGCAATAAAGGTATTGCAATTGGACAAACTGCAGCAGAAACATTAAAAATAGAGCTAGGATGTGCACTTCCTTTAGTAACAGAACTTACCAAGGAAATTAGAGGAAGAGATTTAGATACAGGTTTACCTAAAAATGTGACTGTATCATCTAAAGATATTGAGCTTGCAATGAAAAAGCCTATTAATGAAATTGTTGAAACTATAATAAATACATTATCAGTTACACCACCAGAACTTGCTTCAGATATAATTCTAAATGGAATTTATTTAGCAGGTGGCGGTGCTCAAATAAGAAATTTGGATAATCTAATTGCACAAAAAACAGGTGTTAAAACTTTTGTTGCAGATAGTCCACTTGAATGTGTTGCAATTGGAGCAGGAAAAGTTTTAGAAAATATAGATAAATTAAAAAGTGTATTGATGAATGCTGGCAAGAAAATGTAAATATATTAATTAATAAAATAAGAGTTATAGGTTACTCTTTAAAACCTAAATAAAATTAAGGAATGTTGATAAATGAAAAATAAAGCTGGTCTAATAGGAATCATTTTAACAGTAATAATTTTAATAGCAGTTGTAATTGCTTCAAATATTAGTACAGGTAATTTGTCTTTCCTAGAGGGAGCAGCTGGAAGTATATTTGTACCTATACAAAGTGGAATAGTATTCTTAAAAAATAAAATCACAGGAAATGAACAAGAAAATAGTGATATAGCTAGCTTAAAACAAGAGAATCAAAACTTAAAAGATGAAAACAGTAAACTTCAAGAACAATTAAGAGAATTAGAAATTTTAAAATCTGAAAACAATACTTTAAAAGAATATGTAAACTTAAAAGATAAATATTCTAATTTTACAACAGTACCTGCATATGTAATAGAAAGAAGCATTAGTAATTATGAAAAAATTGTAGTTATAAATGCAGGAACAGATGATGGAATTAATGAAAATATGCCAGTTATATCTGAATCAGGATTGGTTGGATATGTTATTTCAGCAACAAAAAACACAGCAAAAGTTCAAACAATTATAGATACCGCAAGTAGTGTAAGTGCAAATATATCTAACATACAAGATAGTGTTATTTTAAGAGGAACACTTAATAATACTAAAACTGTAAAAGCAACATATATACCAGCAGACAGTACAATTCTTCAAGGAGATCAAGTTGTTACTTCTGGACTTGGAGGAATATACCCAAAAGGAATTCTAATAGGTACAGTTAAAAGTATAGTTAATACTAAAAATGAAGCTGATAGATATGCAGAAATAGAAGTTGCTACAGATTTTTCAAGACTAGAAACAGTATTAGTAATTACTCAAAATTAATTAGCAAATTTAGCAGTAATAAATTAAAAAATTTTTAGAAAGAGGATAAAATTGCAAAAATTAAAAGTTATTATAATAGTACTATTATTATTTTTTATAGTATATTTTTTACAATTAAATTTCTTTTCATGGTTTAATATTGGTGGAATTATGCCAAATTTAATAGTTGTTTTAGCTCTATTTATAGGACTTTTTATTGGGAATAAAACAGGAATAATATTTGGAATAATTTTTGGTATTATTATAGATTTAAATCTAGGTAAGAACATAGGAATAACATCAGTATTACTTGCAATAATAGGACTATTTGGAGAATATTTGGATAAAAACTTTTCAAAAGATAGTAGGGTAACAATAATAGTTATGTCAGCAGTAAGCACAGTTATATACGAATGCTTTACATATGCATTAAATATTTTTCAATATGGAGTAATGCTTGAATTACTTACATTTACTCTTACTACTTTAGTAGAAGTGTTATTTAATACAATGTTAATTATTATTATATATCCTCTACTAAAAAAATTAGGATATTATTTAGAAGAACAATATAAAGGAAAAAGAATTTTAACAAGATATTTTTAGAAAAGCTTTTTACTAAATAAATAGGAAATAAAAGAGATTGGAGGAATAGTGGATAATAGAAAAGAAAATAAATTAAGATATAATATCTTAATTGCAATTGTATATATAATTGGTATTATACTTTTACTTCAACTTTTTAATTTACAAATAGTAAATGGACAAGAATATAGAGAAGAATCAAATACAAGGTTAACAAGGGAAACAAAAATAAAAGCAGCAAGAGGAAACATACTAGATAGTAGTGGGGAAAAATTAGTATCCACAAAATTGGTATATAATGTGGAAATCTACAAGACAAAAGTAGATACTCAGACTTTAAATAATTCACTTTTATTATTAGCTCAAACTTTAGAGCAAAATGGAGATACATATGTAGATAATTTCCCAATAACTGTTGAACCTTTTGCTTTTAAAAATGAAGAAACAGCTCAAAGTTTTAAAGAAGAAAATAAATTGGATTCAAGCTATGACGCACAAGCTTGCTTTAACTATTTTAAAGAAGAATATGAGGTTAATACAGATAATATCCAAGATGCAAGAAAAATAATTACTCTAAGATATGAAATAGAAAAAGATGGATATAGCAATACAAAATCAGTGAAGTTAGCATCAAATATAAGTAATAGTACACTTGCAAAATTAAATGAAATGGGCTCAAGTTTCCCGGGAATAAGTACTACATCTGAACCAACATTATCATACCCATATGGAATGCTGGCATCACATATTTTAGGATATGTTGGACCAATAAGCCAAGATGAACTAAATGAAAATCCAGATGAGTATGACCAAAATGATATAACAGGTAAAACAGGAATAGAACAAGTTTTAGAAAAATATCTAAAAGGTACTGACGGAATAAAACAAATAGATATGTCAGTTGATGGTGTTGTTACAGATGAATATGTTGCTCAAGAGGCAGTTGCTGGTGCAGATGTTATGCTTACTATAGATAGTGATTTGCAAAAGATTACAGAAGATGCTTTACAAAAAAATATTCAGATGATGCAAAATGGAGAACTTAGTGATGCAGAAATGGCAAAAGAAGGAGCTGCAGTTGTTTTAAATGTTAAAACAGGTGAAATATTAGCAATGGCAAGTTATCCTAATTATGATCCTTCTTTATTTATAGATGGTATTAGTACAGAAAATTGGAACAATTATTTAAATGCTGAAGACCATCCACTTATGAATAAAGCAATTAGCTCAATATCTCCCCCAGGTTCTACATTTAAAATGGTTACAGCAATTGCAGGTTTAGAGAGTGGTGCAATAGATACAAATACCAAAATTAATGATACAGGAGTATATAGATTTTATAAAGATTATCAACCAAGATGTTGGAAAAGTGGTGGACATGGATGGCTTGATGTTACTAAGGCAATAGAGGTTTCTTGCAATTATTTCTTTTATGAAACAGGAAGAAGAACTGGAATTGATAGATTAGTTCAAGTTGCATCTGCTTTTGGACTTGGACAAAAATCTGGAGTAGAGCTACCAGGTGAAGAAGCAGGGGTGTTAGCTTCAAGAGATACAATGAGCCCATGGGTAGATGGATATACTATCCAAGCAGCAATTGGGCAATTAAATAATTCTTTTACACCTCTTCAAATGGCTAAATATGTTGCAATGGTAGCAAATGGTGGACACAATTTAAACGTAACTATAATTAAATCTGTTACAAAATCTGATGGAACTGAAATTCCTAAAGAAGAAATAGAGAGCTATGTAAATGAAAAACTTGGAATTAGCGGAAACAGTGGATCAGACTTAAGCATAAGTGAAGAAAATTTAAATGCTGTTAAAGAAGGTATGAGAGGTGTTACAAGTGATGGTTCAGGTACAGCATATAGATATTTTAAAGACTTTAATATAGAAGTTGGTGGTAAAACTGGTTCTGCAACAACTAGTGAAGATGGAAATGCAAATGCTTGGTTCGTAGGTTTTGCACCATTCGATGATCCTGAAATTGCAGTTGCCGTATATATTAAAGATGGTCAACACGGAGCATCTACGGCAGTAACAGCTAGAGATATATTTGCACAGTATTTTGGAATGAATTCAGCAGTTATTACAGAAGATATGACAGCAACATCAGATATGCAAACAGTAAGATAACATAGTTTAAATTTGTTTTATTTTAAAGTTGTATAATTTTATAAATAATGTTATAATAATCGTGCATTCGCAAAAGACAAAAGGAGGTTTGGAATAAAGTAAATTTGAATCAGGGGAATTAAAAATGACAAGATGCATAAATATTTATTTTAAAAAAGATAGTATAGTATTAAAAATTAAAGATGATGCAACTACAAATGAAATTTTAAGCGAATTACATGAAAAATTGCCAGATTTAAAGGAGTTCTATAAAGATGAAAAAACTCCAATTCTAGTAACAGGTAAAATTTTAAAAAGATTTGAAATAGATAGTATTCAAAAAATGATTCAAAATTTAATCAAAGTAAAAGTAGACTTTGATAGTCCAAGAACTCTAGGGCTTCACGACATTAAAAAGACTTTTAGAAAAGATATTGAAGTTTCAGAAACAAAATTTTATAAAGGTTCAATCAGGTCAGGACAACGTATGGAATTTGAGGGAAGTATTGTTATTATTGGAGATGTAAACGATGGGGCTGAAGTCATTGCAGAAGATAATATTGCTATAGTAGGTAACTTAAGAGGAATGGCACATGCAGGAGCAAAAGGAAATGAAAAAGCAATAATTGCAGCAAATATAATTCAATCTCCTCAAATACGAATTTCAAGTAAAATATTAGAAAGAGATAGAAAAGACATAGAAAGAGAAAGCTTTTCATATGCATATATAAATGATGATGGAATGATTGAAATGGAATAATTTTTATATAATATATAGACCATATTGAAAAATAATTAAAATTTTCGATATGGTCTATATTTATAAGTAGTGTAGTTAACTTATTAAGAGCAATATTAAAGCAATATATAGAAATTTATCTTTTACATCTTCTTTATATAATATAAGTAAAACTAGTATAATTAAAATATCGTCAGTATGCAATTTAAAGCCCAATATATCAATTACACCATCATCATCTATTGGAAATAAATTCAATGCTTATCACCACCAAACAAGTCTAAAGCTTGTGATAATTTACCCATTTTTATAAGTTTTATATATTCATCAACTTTTTCTTTTTTTTCATTACGCAAATAAGGTTTTAAAGATAATAGTAATTTTGACATATCATCATCATTATTTGCAGAGTTCATTTTTGACATGATTTTTTGTATTTTTATCATTGTATCCATATCTATATTAGGTAAGTTAAAATTATCATTATTCTCTTTCTTTTCATTAGAATTACTTGACTGAAAGTTTTTTAATATTTCTCCTAATTTATCCATATCAAAATTTAAGGTATTAGTTTCTTTATTAGAATTATCATTATTATAGCTATTATTATTTCCATAGTTAATATTAGTCCTACTTTCATTAGAATTACTATTTACTGACTTACTATATTTATTTACATTATTATTACTATTTTGATTCATATTATTATAATTATTTTTTTGAGAATAGCTAGAAGCATACTTATTATAATTTTGTCTCATATTATTAGTTGAATTTGATTTTGAATAATTTGCAAAAGTATTATTAAATGTGTTTTGACTGTGAATATTATTTGCATTTGATTGATTTGTACTTTGCATATTTGCAACTATTCTTTTTAAATCATCTGGAATCTGATTATTATTAATCATCTCCTGAGCTTTTTTTATCATATTTGCCATATCATTATCATTCATAAATTATGCCCCCATAACAGAAATATTACAATTAATTTTTCTTACGCATACACATTATCTAACTATAATATTATATGCAAGAGTATTGCTTTTGTTACAATTTTGTAAAGAAAATTTAATATAAACCTTAAAAAATTTACTTCCGTATATAGTTTTAAGCATTTTTTGCTAAATTTCAAGTTACAGGACTTGTAAACTATCAAAATAAACGGTAATATTAGTAAGAATAAATTTATACATAAAAAGAATATAAATATATGCTAAAAAACTTGAAAAATAGCAAAAAAAAAGGTATAATTAAGTTATGTTAATTTAAATATTAGGAGGTTACTATGCAAAAAGTATTAAGCAAAGCTATAGCTGTAATGTTGGTTGCAATTTTAGTAGGTTTTAATTGCATTACAACTGGAGTATATGCTGCAAATATCATTGAACAAAACAATGAAACATCAGAAAAAAATATTACTTTTGATGTAAGAGTGGGAAATGAAGAATCACATGAAGGATATGAGTATACAGCAGATATTGATTCTACTGATACAAACTTATATCTTAATATTGGTGTGAAAAATACAGGATATCTAAAAAATATATCAATAAACCTAGAAAACAGTAACTTTAAAATAGATTCATCAAAAATAGAAGATGAAAGAATTAAAAACATAACTGAAAATACTGTTGAATTAAATCAAATTAATACAGGAAAAAATCTTGAAATCGCAATTCCAATTATCTCAACTAAAAATGATATGATCTCTCAAGATGAATTAGGTAAAGATAGTACAATTAAATTCGAAGCAACATATATTAATGAGAACAATGAAGAAGATACAATTGAAAAAAATATGATGGTTCATATTAACTGGACAACTTCTGACGAAAATTTAGTTGGGAAATTAAGCCAAGATGTAATTAGATATTTAAATTATGATGGAAAAACTATGGTTAGTTTTTTACTAAGTGATGGATTAAAAGATTCTAAATTACCAATTGGTTCAAAGCAAATTCAAATAAATGTACCTATAATAAATGAATTAAAACCAAAAGAAGTTATAGTAACCGCAATCGATACATTAGCAACTAATGGACAAGCAGATGGAGTAAACTTTACTCAAGATAACTATTCATATGATAGTGAAAATGGAAAACTTACAATAAATGTTGCAAACAATGCAAATGAAGAAGGAAAAGTTGCTTGGAATAAAGGCTCTCAAGATAAATTTGTTATTACATATATATATGAAACAAATACAAATGAAGAGCCAATAGACATTCATACAGAAACAACAACAAATACTACTTTACTAAATGGAAAAGTAGTAACTGCTAATATGGAAGTTCAAGATTATAGCATAGATGCAAAAATTGGAGATATTGCTACAATAGAAGTAGTACCACAAACAACATCAATAAATAAAGGATATATGTATTCTAATAAAGACAAACAAGATGGACAAATAGAAACAGAGTTTAGTGAAAAGTATAGATTAAATGTAGGCCTAGCAGAAGCATTAGATAATATTACTATTAAAGAAAATGGCGATTTCTTTAATGATACTAATGCAAGTAGTTACATATATGATAAAAAAGTTTCAGTTTCATCTGAAGAACTTGTAAAAGTTTTAGGAGAAGAAGGAAAAATAGATGTAGTTAAATCTGATGGAACAGTAATTGGAACATTAAATAAAGATACTACAGAAATAGAAATAAATGATTCTAACATTTCTTTTGTAACAAGTAAACCACAAACAGAAGGCGAAATTAATTTAAATATTACAAAGGCAATAAGAGGAAACTTAGATTATAGCAAAGAAAAGATAGCAAGTTTTAAAACTTTATCTACTAAAGTACAAATAAATGGAGAATCTACAGGATCTATATCATTAGAGGAACCTACATCAAAAGTAAATGTACAACTAAGCAATAACAATTTATCTACAGTTGTTAAAAATGAAAATGTTGTAATGAACATTACTTTAGAGAGAGATGATATAACAGATAATTTATTTGCAAATCCAGAACTTACAATTACATTCCCAGAAGAAGTTACAAATGTAGAAGCAAAAGATGCAACTTTATTATATGAAGATGAATTAGTTAGTGAAGCTTTAAATGTAAATGGAAGAACATTAACTTTGAAATTAAACGGAAAACAAACAAAATATACATCTCAATCAACAGCAAAGGGAACAGTAATAAGAATAGTATTAGACCTAACATTAAATAACTTAGCTCCAAGTAGTCAAAAAAATATTATTTTATCATATACAAATGATAATGATAGTTTAATAAAAAATGCTTTAGGAGTAAGTACTTTAGCAGAAGGACAAGATAATACAGTAGAAGTTCCTGTTAATGTAGTAGCTCCTACAGGTTTTGTAACAACACAAACAATTTCTGGATATAACGGAGATGAAAGTGTTACAGCACAAGAACAAGAAGCAATTGGTAACTTACCAGTATTATCAGATAGAAAAATAGCAAATATTTCTGGCATAATGGTTAATAACTTAGGAGCAGATGCTAATGGACTAGCCATTTTAGGAAGAATACCTTTTAAAGGAAATAAAGAAGTTGACGGTAGTACTGATTTAGGCTCAACATTTGATACTACACTAATGAGTACAGTAAAATTTGATGGAATAGAAGGAACAGTGTATTATTCAACAAATGGCGAAGCAACAGTAAATTTGGATGATAGTGCTAATGGTTGGGTTACTGAATATACTGAAGAAACTAAATCATTTATGTTTGTTGCAAGTGGAACAGTTGCAAATGGAACAACTATAAACTTTAATTATAGTGTAAATATTCCTGAAAATGTAGATTATGCAAATATTGCTAAAGCAAGTTATGGTGTTTATTACAACAATAATGCTGAAGAAGGAACAAGCAAAAATGTAATTTTAGCTTCACCTGTAGGAATTAAAACTTCTGAAAAAGCAGAATTAAGTATAGAAATAACAGCACAAAATATGTTCTCTGGAGAAAATATTTCGGCAGATGGAAAAGTCAATGAAGGAGATTATATAACATATAATGTTAATGTGAAAAATACTAGTAATGAAGTAGCAGAAAATGCTAAATTATCTTTACAATTACCAGAGGGATTTGCAAGATTAATTATTGTTGAGATAGGTACACCAGAGGCACCTTATATGTATGATAAAGATTATACAAATCCTATTAATACAGATTTAGGTACTATAAACGCTGGAGAAACAAAAAGCTTCTCAGTAAATTTGGTTGCTAGTAAATTAAGTGGAAATACTGCTCCAAGGGTTCTTAGAGCAACCGTTACAGCAGATAAAATGGATGGAGAATCAGTAGGAACATTTGCTGTAGAATTACAAAAGGGTTATTTAACAGGAATTTTAGGTGTATCATATCAAGATCAAAGAGTTCAAAAAGATACAATACTAAATTATTCATTAAGAATAGAAAACAAAGCAGACGAAGAAGTAAATAATGCAAAAATTAAAATCCAATTACCAGAAGGTCTAGAGTTTCAATCAGCAGAATCTACTGATGGAGTATATAGAGGTTCTTACAATGAATCGAATAGAGAAGTAGAGTTTGATATAGAAAAATTAGATAAAAATGTAAGCATTATTTTTAATATTTCTGCAAAAACCATAGACTTTGATACTGATATATTTAAAACAAGAGCAGAAATAATTTGCGATGAAATGGAACAAGCTTTTTATACAAATTATGTTTCTGTTTACTATGGAAATCCAAAAGTAGAAGCAACTTTAACAAGTAATGTTAAAGAAGGAAACTTATTAGATACAGATACCTTAGAATATTATATAGAAGTAAAAAATACAGGTAATATACCTGCTGTAGTAAAAATATCAGATACAACTCCTGAAGGAATAATCAATAAATCTTATACAATTCAGGTTTCAAATGGAGAAAGAAACACAAATGATAATTTAACAACAAATTACGTTTCTGAAACAGTAACTTTAGAACCTGAAGGAACAGCAATGTTAACAATCATTACAAGTCCAATTGCAATTAATAATGGAACTACAGTTCAAATTACTAATACACCAAATATTACAATATTAGATGAAGGTACTAATTCAGAAATTGAAAATGTATCAATTAACAGTTTAACTCATACTATACAGGGAACAGGAGGATCTAATGTTACAGGAGGAGAAGGACCTTATAGAATAGTAGGTGTGGCTTGGTTAGATGAAAATAAAAACGGAATAAAAGATACAGATGAACAAAGACTATCAAACATAGAAATGGTTTTATATGATACACAAGGATATATTGCAAAAGATAGAGATGGAAATGAATTAAAAGTTACAACAAATGAAGATGGGCAATATTCTTTTGAAAATTTGAATTCAGGAAACTATCAAATAGTAGCACATATTGATACATTTAATTATATTGTAACAACTTATCATCTAAAAGAAGCATTAGAATCTGAAAATTCGGATTTCGTAGATGCGTCACTAGATGGAACTCAAGTAGCTGCGACAGATATATTAAATATTTCAACATATAATTTGTATAACATAGATATGGGATTACAAGAAAGAGAAAAATTTGATTTAAAATTAGATAAAGTCGTATCTAAAGTAACTGTAACTAATACAAAACTTGATCCTAAAACTTATGAATATAATTCTAATTTTGCTTTGGTAAGTTTATTTAATACATATGTAGAATATTCAACAGTATTAATTGAATATAACATCAAAGTAACTAACGAGGGAAAAGTTGCAGGTTATGCTGAAGAAATAGTTGACTATATGCCAGAGGGAATGGCATTTAGTTCAGATTTAAATAGTAACTGGTACATGGGCTCAGATGGAAATTTATATACAACATCTTTAGCTAATACATTGATAAAACCAGGTGAAAGTAAAACATTAACTTTAACACTTACAAGAAGGATGACAGGAGAAAATACTGGAACCGTAGTAAATACATCAGAAATAACAAAAGAATATAACGAATATGGATTAGATGATGGTGATTCAATACCAGGAAATAGACAGGATGGAGAAGATGATATATCTACAGCAACAACACTTCTTACAATGAATACAGGTAGAGAAGTTGCATCATTTATAGGAATAACATTAGGCATATTAGCAATTATAGGACTAGCAGTATTCTTAATAAAAAAATATATTGTAAGAAAAATTTAGGAGGTGAAAAATATTGAAAAACGAAATACAGTTTTTAAAAAAGATACTTGGTAGTATTATAATAATGATCGTTGTACTTATAATACTTTCTGCTAATCTAATGACAAAAGCTGCTGATTATACACCTAGTCAACCAGGTTCAACTGCTTTAACTCTTGGAAATGTAAATACAGGAGGTGGTGGAACAGGTTTAACAGCAGCTCCAGAGCCATTTTTGTTTGGAGAATTATTTTGCGTAGACCATGGAATAAATCTTACTAGAACAGAAGAAGGTCGTAGTGCTGCAAATGCAAATAATATAGTTAGACTTACAAGTTCTTCAGAAGATGGTTCTTATTATAATGAACAAATAGGTTATGGACTTTATTCAAGTCCAGCATCAGAGCAGAGTTTGACTGCAGCATTTATAACTTATAAAATAGATAAAGCTAAAAATCTAAATAAGGGAAGCACATTAAAATTAGTTCAAAAAGTTGTGTGGTCTTCTGGTCAATGGAATAATCATCCAGGATATGTAAATAACTTAAATCAATATTTAGCATCATCGGCTATATCATATAATCCAGGAAGTGGAGATTCTGGTAGTGTTGTATATGAAAGAGCAGAAGCATGGGCAAACTTTTATTACAATGTACTTCAAGTAAGTGGAGGAAATGTTAATATTGTATCTGAACCTCAAAATGAAGATGAATTACGAGTATATGTTGATCAAAATGCAAGAACATATACTCAAGGAGGATACAGTGTTGATATAGTAAATAGCTCAGGTAACGTCATCTCAGATAACCGTACTGAACATTATGGCGGTGCATCAACATTAGGAGAATTAATTACAAAAGAAATTCTAGGAACAAATTTAGGAAGTTCAGTTTTTCAATTTTGTAGATTGAAAAACTCAACGGCAACAATTACATATACAGATGGTTCTACAGAAGAGTATCAAGATTTTGAATTCTTGAATGCTAATGGAAATGTTGTTGAATTTCCAGTCATAGGACAAAACTTTTATATTAGAGTAACTGTTCCACAAGGAGAAACTAGAACAATTGCTAAAATTGAGCCACATTTTGAATTAGAATATTTAACACAATTAAATGGCAAATCATATATATATAGACAATCTGAAATTATCTATGAGTTAGATGCTGACGAATTACTTAATATTTTAGAGTCGAGTAATTTAACTGTTTCATATTTAGGAGAGGAAACAGTTAATGGAGTTGTTAGAAACAAGTTTAAATTTGATTCATATGATACAGCCTCTGCAGCTATTAATGAGGCTGGAGGATTAAGTGAATATATAAAAAAGCTAATAGAAAATCATAGTGTTTATCAAGCACAAAATGCAAATCATAAATATTCTGTTTACTATATGCCAGAGGTAACTTTTGATGAGCAAAATTCAGGCCTTCCTTTTTGGGGAGATTATGTATATAATGGAATGCATTTTGGAACATTATCTCAAGTATATGATCATATATATGAACGTGTTTATCCAGGAGATGAAACAGCTTCAGTAAACGAATATAATAGTTGGCTTCAAACACAAGGAAGTGGAGATTATCAATTCTACTTTACAAGTTTATTACCTGTAGTTAAAGAAACTCGTGATTACAGATCTGATACGAATCCAAATGTTGTACAGCCTATTGCTCATATTGTAGTAACGCCACCGGATTCATCAACACCAGTAAATTTCAATCTTGATATTTGGTCATGGTGTGCATCTTCATCTGCAACATTTGATTTAATAGGAAAAGATTGCACAATAGAAATTGGTGGAAAAGTTTGGGTAGATGTTGGAGCTACTAAAGAATCAACATTGAATGGAAGATTACACAATGGAGGAGCAGATACTGGAGATTATATGTATGGAGGTATGCTAGTTAAATTATTCCTAGCTAGAGATAGATCAAATCCAGTAGCATCAACCACTACAGATTCAAATGGCCTTTATCACTTTGATAAATTAAATGCATTAGAAAAATATGTAGTTGTATTTGAATTTAATGGTCAACTATATCAGCAAACATACTATTTTAGAGATTATAATCTAAGTGGAGGATTTTCAAATGCTCAAGAGATAGGAAGAGAAGCATTTAATAGTAGATTTGAAGAAATAGATTCATATCCAGGAAACTATCATACTAATGGTTGGCATATAGCTTATGGTAAAGATGTAAAACTGCGTGATAGTAATGGAAATTATATTGCATATGGTGATGATGCATTAACATATATAGATGCTTGGAATCAATTTGTTATATATGCTAGAGATACTAAATCTTATGATAGTGCATATGGTCGATTACGTACTTGGCTACAATCACAAGGAGTTGGACAAACAGATATTAATGGTGTAATACAATTTATAATAGATTGTATGATAGATGCACAAACCACAAATCTACCAGTATATAACCAATTTGTAATAGAAGATATTGATCATCCAGAAAGTCAACCAGCAACAGAAACAGCTGTTGGCAGAACTTGGAATTCATTATATATTTCATCTTGTGACCAAAGTAGAAATGTAGATTTTGGTATAAACGAGAGAGATACAGCAGACCTTGCTTTACAAAAAGATGTTTATAAAGCAACTGTAAGAGTAAATGGTAAAACTCAAACATATATGTACAATAATAAAGATGTAGATGAACAAGGAAATTGGGATATAGAAGTTAGAGTTGCAGATCAGTCTTATAGTGGACTATATAATGGAGATACAAAGTATACTAGAGAAATAAGAAATTCAGAATACTTGTATGATGGCTCTATTTACAATGCAACAGAAAATGACAAGCCAGATCCTAGGGACTTAAGGGTATTTATAACATATAGAATTGTAGTAAGAAATCAATCTCAAACGTTTGATTCAGAAATTAATGAAATAGTAGATTATTTTGATGCTAATGAATATGTATTTGATGGAGATTTGAATGAAAATACAAATATTTATAAAAACAATTCATACTCAGATTTCGAAGTTCCAGTATATGGTTCAAATACTAGAGTATCAACAGTAACATCATATATAGGTAATGAAAATGGAGATTATGTAGCAGACCTTACTGTTTCAACAAAGTCAGTAATAAACGATAAAAATGGAAGAACAGACACAGATATAGGAGAAGATTATTCTTCAACTGATGATTCAAAATCACCTATATATTTATCTGGCATGGTAATGCCTGATGGAAACAAAAGAATAACTAAAGGTGGAGGAATGACATATATTTATTTGACATTTGAAGTTAAAAAACATACTGATGAAAATAATATGCCAAACCGTATACAGATGGATGTAGATGTTTCTACACCTAATGGTGAAGCAAAAGGAAATGGTAAACAAAATATTGCAGAAATAAATAGTTATTCAACATATTATGCATCAGGAGAAAAAGTACCAGGTACAAGAGACAATAACAACGTTTATGATATAGATGTGTCAGGAAGAGTAGGAGGTCTAATAGATAGGGATTCTACAGTAGGAAATTTAAGTGCACAAGATCTAAATAGTAATGGAGATTTGATAATATCAGATAATCCATTAGAAAATAGAACTGAAGATGATACTGATAAAGCACCAAATGTTAGACTTATTTTCCCAGATGATAATGATTCGGATTCTAATGAAAGGGTTGCAACAGGTTATGTATATGAAGATATAAGAAATGTAGACCCTGGCAAAACAGACCAAGAAGGTCAAGAGAATAATCAATCTATCATTGGAAATGGTAGATATAGTGAATCAGATCAAGACGTTAAAATTAATGGTGTTACAGTACAATTGGTTGAATTGGTACAAGAAGTTAATGATGATGGTATACCAACTGGAGAATATCTAGGAGAATATGTATGGGGTGCTAGAAGATGGAATAAAGACACTTTATCTTGGGAAAGTGTAAGTAGTAACAATACTAATGAGGAAGTAATTGATTATAGTAATCCTGAAAGTGTAAATAAAGTTAGATTTTATAGTGGCCAAGGAGCTGTAGAAGGTTCAGCTATATCTCCTATAATATCAGGGGTAGAAGGTACTGTTACAGAAGTTTCAGGAATAACTATAAATGAAAATGGTCAATATGCATTTAAAGCAATGCCAGCCGGAGACTTCATAATAAGATTTATCTATGGAGATACAACTCAAACAGTATTAACAACTTCAACTGGTGAAGGTGAAGAAGTCACACAATTGCTTAATAACCAAACACCTGATTATAATGACGGATATATTTCAATATCTGGTTTAAATAATAAATCATACAATGGTCAAGATTATAAAAGCACCATTTATCAATCATCAATTGATGAAAGTGGGACTACAACAAAAGTTACGCAAGAAGGTTCTTATAACGGAATAAATGGATTTGTAGATTATGATTTACAAAACTATTATATAAATAAGAGAACTAACTATAATGAATTTAATACTTTAGATGGAAATACTTTAGATAATGATGGTCATGGCAAAGATGTAATGTATTATTACAATATTTCAGAAAGTGAAAAATATGCTGGAATATCTGATGCTAAAGATGTTGGAAATATTAGAGAAAATTCAAATAATTATTCAAAAGGTATAGCCGGAATTGATGGTGAAAATGATACTCCAACAATAGTAAATGGTAGAGCTGAGGTATTAGTTGCTGGACTAAAAGTTGCAAGTACAGAAAAACTAGAAGATGGTGCTGAAACTTCAGTAAATAAACAAATTAGTATGATAAAAGAACTAATGAATAATACATCAATGATATCACAATCTGGAGTTATAAACACTACTGTCGAATATAATACGGATTTAACAATTGGACAATCTACAGACAACACTACAGATAGTAAGCTTGCATATACATTAAAGGATATAGATTTAGGTTTATCTGAAAGACCAATAGCTCAGTTAAAAATGAATAAAGAAGTAGCAAATGTAAAAATAACATTACAAAATGGTACTATATTATTCGATACAGATAAATCAGTAACTAATATGCCATTTGCTGAACATCAAGGTCATATAATAACATATGATCCAGAAAAACCAGATGGTGATGCTTATAGACTAATATCTGTAAATATTGCTAATAATAATATAAATACACCAGAATTAATTACAACATATATGGACGAAGAGTTAATGTATGGTGCAAGAATAGAAGTTGATTATGAATTTACTGTAACAAATGTTGGTGAAGTTGATTACTTAGATAATCAATTCTACTATACAGGATTTACAAGAGATACAAGTGAAAATAATATTTCAACGACAGCTGCAAATACTGTGGTTGATTATATAACAAACAATATACAATTCTTACCAACAAATTCAAGCAATACAACTTGGTCTATAAGAACAGTAGATGAACTTACTTCAAATCCTGAAGAAGAGAATACTGATTATACTTCAAATCCTGTAGGAAATAATACTGATTTAATAAATAACAAATATTATAATACATTAAACACATATAATACTATAGTAACTAATAAGTCTATGGGAGATACAAAATTATATCCTGAAGAATTAGCTATTGAAGGAGCACAAAGTACTGCTAGTACAACAATGATGTTATCTACAACACTTGTACCTGATTCAGGAGAAGAAACAATGATATATAACAATTTATCAGAAATTGTACAAGTTTCTAACTCTCAAGGTAGAAGATTAAAATGGTCAGTTACTGGTAACCAACCAATGGCAAACCAAGATTATGGACCAGGAACACCTGCAGATCCAGATGATGAGATTTACACTAAAGTAGATCTTGTAACACCTAAAGAAATAGATGCAGATAGTTCTCAGGAAATATTAATACTACCACCAACAGGTTCAAATAGAAATTATACATTATGGGTTGTAGTTGGAGTAATAGCTTTAGCTATCATAGCAGGAGGAGTAATATTAATAATAAGATATTTTAAGAAGAGATAAAGCTTATAAATAAATTACTCTAAATATAAATACACCACAAGTGTTAAACAAAAAGTTTAGCATTTGGTGGTGTATTTTTTTGATACATATTGTATTTTTGAGCAATTTAAGATAAAATAAGTAAAAAATATATCACAAATTGTAAAACACTTTTTTAATTTACATTACTTATTTTGACAAAAAAATATTGAGACAAGTATTAAAATATGTGTAAGTTAAAAAGGTAAGAGGTGTGAAGGATGTTACAAAATATTTCAAAAGAATTAAGCTATGAAGAAAATACTAGAGAAGTAGCAAGCAAAGAGGATTTTAGTAAAATTGCAAAAAAAATATTTACAAAGCAAAATATTGCAGTATATTTAATAACTTTTTTAATATCAATGGTGGGACTTGGAGAAGATAATTTGATTGCACCATTTGGTATTGCATTTACAGCTGCGTGTATAAGTACAGGAATGCCACTGGTAGTCGTATTTATATCAAGCATAATAGGTACAACATTAAAATTTGGAATAAATGGACTACTTATGTATGTAGTTGCATCACTTATAGTTTTACTATTATCAGTAGTAGCAAAACCAAAAAAATCATATGATGATGCAAATGAAAAAATTAAATTAGGAGCTAGACTTGCTTTTTCAGTATTTGCAGTTAAATTTATATACATATTATTTACTGGAATTTACTTATATGATTTATTATCAGCAATAATGATTTCAATAATGAGCTATATATTTTATAAAATATTTGTAAATTCAATTTCAGTAGTTAAAGAATATGGGCTAAAAAGAGTATTTACTGTAGAAGAAGTTATAGGAGCAAGCTTATTATTAGCAATTAGTGTATCTGCAATTGGAAACTATAATATTTTAGGTTTTGGTATAAGAAATATATTTTGCATTTTTATGGTTTTATATTTAGGATATAGAAATGGAATGCTAATAGGTGCAACAGCGGGTGTTACAATAGGGGTCGTAATTAGTATTTTAGGAGGAGAAGACCAAATACTTATTGCTGCTTATGCAATATCTGGATTAGTTGCAGGTTTATTAAATAAATTTGGAAAAATAGGAGTAATTATAGGTTTTGTTATAGGAAATATTGCAGTTGCTTATGCTGCAAATGGCGGTGTTCATAATATAATAATGTTTCAAGAAATATTAATTGCAGCTATTGGATTATTATTTGTTCCAAAACTTACAAAACTAAATATAGAAGATGTAATACCTACTACAAAATTATTACCAGAAGCAGGTGGAAGTCTAGAAGAAAGTAGCGAAACTTTAGAAAAACTTAACATTATTTCAAAAACGATTTCAGATATGGCTACAAATTTCAAAGAAAGTACAAATACAGATGAAAAAGAAACTTTTGAAAAAAACCTAAGTATTTTTGAAGATGAGTTATTAAACAGTCTAGAAGGACTAGAAGGTAATAATTTATATGATGATATATATAATAATGATGACAATATAATAGAAGATATATTTACATTTTTGCAGGAAAATGATGTAATGACAGATAATGGCTTTATAAGTGTATTTGCAAAACACAATATATATTTAATGAATTCTGAAAATGATTATATAAAAACAGAAGAATTAGATGAAATGAGAGATATAATAAAGGCCATAAATACTGCATATAGAATAAGTAAAAATAGCTTTGTATGGCAAAAGAAACTTGATGAAAATAATAAAAATTTATCTAAACAATTAAAAAATGTTTCTAAGGTAATTAGCAATATTACTAATGGTGTTAAAGAAAACAATAAAGAGTATGAAAGTGAAAAAATAGAAATAGATAACTTACTTAAAGAAAAAGATATTAATGTAAAAGAAATATCAATTAAAAAAGAAAATACAGGTAAAGTTATAATAAACACATATACAAATATTTGTGATGATGCAGAAGGTAGTAATTGCCCTATAAAGCCAATAGAAAAAGTTTTAAATAAGGTTTTTGATGAAAAGTTTATATTGCAAGAACAAAAATGTGGAATTAGACTAAACAAAAATATTTGCTCTTATACATTTACTTCAGAAGATAAATATATTATTCAAACTGGAATTGCTAAGACTAAAAAAGATGATTCAATTGTATCAGGAGATAATATTTCTCAAATTAGGCTTGGAGACGGAAAATACATGCTTGCAATAAGTGATGGAATGGGCTCTGGAGCAAATGCTAGAAGAAATAGTAAAATTGCAATAAGTATGCTTGAAAGATTATTTAGTACAGGATTTGATAAAGAAACATCAATAAACTTAATTAATTCGGCAATTATGAATGCTAATAAAGAAGATATGTATGCTACATTAGATATTGAGATTTTAGATTTATATTCAGGTAAAATGCAAATATTAAAAAATGGGGCTTGTCCAACATATATAAAAAGAAATAAAAATGTTAATATAATTAAATCAACATCTTTGCCTACTGGTATTGTAAGTGATATTAATGTAGATACTTATGATACTAATTTAGAAGATGGAGATATAGTTGTAATATGTAGTGATGGAATTATAGAATCTAATAAAGAATATGCTAATAAGGAATTATGGTTAAAATATTTATTAGAAGAAATACAAACAGATTCTCCAGAAAGGATATCAAATATTATTTTAAGGGAAGCTATAGACAATGACTTTGGTAAAGCAAAAGATGATATGACTGTAATTGCTTTTAAAGTAAATAAAAAATAATAAATAAAAATAGATGCTCTTTTTAAAGCATCTATTTTTACTATATTAATCTATAAAACATTATAAATGTGAAATTTAAGCTAAATATATTGAAAAATTAGTGCAAAACTGATATATTATATATGAAAAAATAATCGGAGGTAAATATGGCTAATAGAGGTAGAAGGTATGATGGTGAACCAAAATTAAATATAAAAAAAGTCTTAGCAGTGTTAATCATACTAGCAGTAATAATAATGTGTGTAATTCTTATTTTTAAATTTGCAACACCTAATGGAAATACAGAAACAAAAATAGTCGCAAATTCATATATTACAGTTTATTCAGGAGATAAGTGGGGAGTAATCAATTCAAAAGGAGAAACTATAATACAACCAACTTATGATGATATGATACTTATTCCAGACCCAACTAAAGCAGTTTTTATAGTACAGGCAAATGTTAATTTAGAAACTGGAACATATGATTCTAAAGCAATAGATGATAAAGGAAAAGAATTATTTAGTTCTTATCAAAAAGTTGAAGCAATGCAAAATATTGATCAAAATGGATATGTAACATATGATGAAAACGCACTAAAAGTATATAAAGATGGAAAATATGGATTAATAAATTTTAATGGAACTGAAATTTTAAATCCTGTTTATGATTCAATATCTCCTTTAAAAGGAGTAAAAAATAGTATAGTTACAGTAAAAGATGGTATGTATGGTTTAGTAGATAATAGTGGAAATGTAATAATAGATAATAAATATACAGAAATAACAAGCCTTACTAATAAATATGAAGATGGATATATTGTAAAAGACCAAAATGGAAATTATGGAATAATTAATTATAATAAAAAACAGGTACTAGAGTGTAAATATTCAGAAATAAAGCATGTAAGTGGAAGTAACTTATATGTAGTAAAAGAAAATGGAAATCTAGAATTAATGAATGAAAATGGAGAAGTGCTTATAGGAAGCGGATTTGATGATATTACAAGCATAGATAGCAATAATGTAATTTTTACTAGAAATAATAAATATGGAATAATGTCATCAAGTGGAGAAGTTTTAATTGAACCAAACTATGATGAATTAGCATATGCGTTTGATGGAAATTACATAGCAAAAAATGGAGATAAATATGGAATAATTAATACATCTAATGAAACAAAAATAGACTTTAATTATAGTTATATTTCATATATGTCTGAAGAAGGTTTTATAGAAGCAGAAAAAAAAGATGGACAAACAGATTTAATAGATACATCATTTAATGTAAAAATTACTGGAATAGTATCTGAAATTAATACGAATAAAGGTTATGTAAAAGTTAGAGTAAATGGTGAAAACAAATATTATAACTTTAGACTAGAAGAAAAAAATGCACAAGAAATTTTTAAAACAAATAATTTATTCTTATCTAAAAAGAATGGAAAGTATGGATTTGTAAATAAAGATGGTATTGTTGTAGTTGATTATATATATGATGATGCTACTGAACAAAATGATTATGGTTATGTTGCAGTAAAACAAAATGGTGTATGGGGAGCAATAGACCAAAATGGAAATGTTGTTGTTACTCCTTCATATGAATTAGCACAAAATACAGTTATAAGTTTTATAGGTAAATGGCATTTAGCACCAGACTTAAATGCAAACTATTATACAGATATAAAAGAATAATTGAATATTTAAAATAATTAAGATATGAATCTTAAAGAAATGGGGAACTAAAGATGGAAGAAAAAGTAGGATATAAAATAATTCCATTAATAACTAAAGAAAAAGAAATGTATAAATTTTATGAATTTATATTAAAAAGTGATTATCAAGTAAAGATTTATAATAAAAAGAAAGACTCACATATGTATAAATATTTTCTTCCTGCTGTAAGAGACTATATGTTTTGGACTTTTAATCTAAATAATGATGAAAAATTTAAAGAAATGAATAAAGAGATGCAAGCAGCAGTTTGTAATAATTATTCTTGTACAGTATTTGAAAAAAATGAAATGATTGTTATAGCTTTTCATACAGGTATAATTTTTATAATAGGAAATAATGAAAAAGAGATAGAAAAAATAAAGAAGTATGATGGACTATTAGATATTAATAAAATAAATATTAATAGTAGCAAAGTATATAAAATTGATACTTTAGATGAAGAATCACTTTATATATATGTATTAACATTGTATAAATATGTAATGCTAAATAGACTGGATAAATTAATGGAAAATGAAGATTATTTCGATAAAAACAGAAATGAATTTGTTAAATTTGTTCAAGAAATTTACTCAAAAAAAATTACTGAAAACTTGTCTGGCAATAAATTAGCAAATGATTACGAGCAAAAGTTAGGATTGGACAAATTATATATATCTGTGGAAAATAAATTTGATTTACTTTATAGAAATATTAAGCTTGACAATCATAATACAATGTTTAGAATTATAATTATACTACTAGTTGTACTTATAATCATAGGAACAATTAATTTAGGTAACTTTTTGGCGTGTTAATTAATAAAGGAAAGTGAAAATTTTGATGATAATAAAAACAGGAACAGATATTATTGAGGTTAGTAGAATTAAAGATAGCATTGAAAAATTAGGAGATAAATTCTTAAACAGAGTTTATACAGATAATGAAATCAAATATTGTGAAAGTAAAAAAGCTAATAAATATGAACACTATTCTGCTAGGTTTGCAGGAAAAGAAGCAATATTTAAAGCAATTTCACCAATTCTAGAAAATAAATTTAGTATAGATTGGACAGATATTGAAATTTTAAATGATAAGCAAGGTAGACCATATGTTGTTGTTTATAAAGATGAATTAAAAAAAGTTAATATTGATTTAAGTTTATCACATATAAAAGAATATGCAGTAGCAATGGCTGTTGCAATTATAGAAAATAAATAAATTAAAATTAGGTTTAAACATACAATATTGCATATATTGCATATATTGTATGTTTTTCAAAATTAATAAGGAGGCACTTGATGGAATTTTTTGATTCACATGCACATTATGATGATGCAAAATTTGATAATAATAGAGAAAAACTAATAATGGATATATTTAATTCTGGAATAACTAAAATTATAAGTGCAGGATATAGTTTAGAAGGAAGCAAAAAGAGTTTAGAACTTTCTAGTAAATATAATTTTATATACTCGACAGTAGGTATATCTCCAAATGATTTAATAGAAAGAGAGGTAGAAGAGAGTTATCCACAAATTGATAATAAAATGTGGAAACAGAACATAGAAGAGATAGACAAATTAATTAATAAAAATTTAAGCTCAAAACGAATTGTAGCAGTCGGAGAGATTGGACTTGATTATCATTATGATACGGATAAAAAAATTCAATATGAGGCATTCTCAAAGCAAATAGACATAGCTAATAAATATAACTTACCAATAGTAATTCATACAAGAGAAGCAATAATGGATACTTTAACAATGTTAAAAGAACATCCAGTAAATAAAAAAGGTGTATTTCACTGCTGCCCACTTAATAGGGAACTTGTAAAAGAGGCATTAAAACTAGGATTTTATATATCAATGGCAGGTCCTATTACTTTTAAAAACTCTAAAAATGCAAATGAAATAATAGAGATTTGCCCGATAGATAGAATTTTAATAGAAACAGATAGTCCATATTTAGCACCAGAACCTGTAAGAGGAACTATAAATGATTCTAGAAATTTAAAATATATAGCACATAAAATTGCTAGTGTTAAGGGATTAACAATAGAAGAAGTAGCAAATGCTACATATAAAAATACAATTAGATGCTTTGAAATAGAATAATTACAATATAACTTTAAAATAAATTGTAAAATTAAAATATAATAAAATAGTCACAATATTTTTCATATTTTAAACAGTAAAATATAGAAAAATTATTGTGACTTTAATAATATTTAAAGATTAGAATTGTACTTTTACAGCTTTTTTTGCTTCTTCACTATCTACATTAAATAAAGTAGAAGCTTTAAATCCGAATATTCCTGCAACTAAATTAGAAGGGAAAGTTTCTAATTTTGTATTATACATTGTTACAGTATCATTATAAAATTGGCGAGCATAAGATATTTTATTTTCTGTATCAGAAAGCTCAGTTTGTAATTTATTAAATGATTGATCTGCCTTTAAATTAGGGTAATTTTCAGCTACAGCCATTATAGTTTTTAAAGTATTAGAAAGTTCATTTTCTAATTTAGCTTTATCTTCAACAGTCTTAGCATCTGCCCATGAAGAACGTAAATCAGTAACTTTTGTTAATGTTTCTTGTTCATGAGTCATATATCCTTTTACAGTTTCAACTAAGTTTGGAATTAAATCAAATCTTCTTTGTAATTGAACATCAATTTGACTCCAAGCATTTTGTACTCTCTGTCTTAAAGTTACTAATTTGTTATAAATAGCAATTAAAGCAATAGCTATTACAATAACAATGGCTAATATTATCCAACCTATCATAATAACCTCCTTAAATAAGATAATATTCATTATATGTAATATTATTTTATACAATATTTCATATAATATAATAATAATATACCATAACATGAAATATTTTACAATGGAAATGAAATTTTTTAAAAAATATTTTATTGTTAGAATTTATTTTAAAGTAAATTTAATTTTACGTAGATTTATTTAAATTATTTTAAAATTATGTATAAAAGTATTTAACAAAAGAAAAAAGCGTATAAAAAGCATATATTAAAAAGATATAAAAAAATATATTTATGTAGCCTAAAGATATGACCTTACAGCCGGGCAAATTCTACGGAAACAAGGTAAATTTGACAATTTAGAGAAAAAATGCTATAATATGAATTGTGTTACTTAAAGGAGGTTTTATGAGAAAACGAATAAGTAAACAAAATAAGCAAGAGAGAGCAACTATATCACTTAAGAAGATATTTATAATGGCTTTAATATTTTTAATTTTAGCTGGAACAATGAGTGTTATGGCTACAAATCAAAAGCTTACATCTGTTAAAATACTACTTTCTAGTGGATATGAAATGGATGTTATGACAACATCTACAAAAGTATCAGATATTTTAGCAGAAAATCACATAGTAGTTTTAGATGGTGAAAGTGTTACACCAGCTATAGACGAAGAATTATCAGATAATAAAACAATTACAATTACTAAAGGTACAATTAAAGCTAATAATGATGAAGACTATATGTCTGCTGAAGAAATATTAGCAAGTTATACACAAATTGTTGAAAAGGTAGTTACTGAAGAAGTAGAAATTCCTTATGAAACAATCACAAAAGATGTTTCTAATGGAAGTCAAACTACTCAAAATAGGGTAGTACAAAAAGGTGAAAACGGTTTAAAGAAAGTAACATATAGAATTAGATATCAAAATGGTGCAGAAATAGAAAAAACCGAAATATCATCTGAAATAATTAAAGAACCAGTAGACAAAATAGTGGAAGTTAGAACAAAACAAGTTACATCAAGAGGTGGAGTTGTTTCAGGATCTGTTGCTGAATATCAAGCATACGCAGAAAAGAAATGCTTCGATTATGGATGGAGTGATGGAGATTTCCAAGCTTTAGTTAAATTATGGAATAAAGAAAGTAGATGGAACCCATATGCATGTAACTCAAGTTCAGGAGCTTATGGTATACCACAAGCATTACCTGCAACTAAAATGTCTACTTATGGTACAGACTATTTAACAAACTATAAAACACAAATTAATTGGGGATTAAACTATATTAAATCAAGATATGGTACTCCAACTGCAGCATGGAATCATTCATGTAGTAAAGGATGGTATTAAAATAAAGAATCCAACAGTATGAGTTAAACTTTGCTGTTGGATTTTTTCTATGTTTATTAAACTAACAATTCTATTATAGAAGTTAAATAGAATATAACTTTAATTATGTGAAAACATAATAAACAAAATTAATAGGAAAAATAAATATTATGTAGAATATATAATTATAAATGAAATTCTAATAAAATTGAATATAAAGCAAGAAGGGAAAATAAATATGAAACTAATTTCATGGAATGTAAATGGACTAAGAGCAGTTATAAATAAAGGATTTAAAGATTTTTATAATACTATAAATGCAGATATAATTTGTTTGCAAGAAACAAAAATGCAACAAGATCAAATAAGTATCGATATTAACGAAATGTTTAAAGATAGATATGTATATTGGAATAGTGCAGAAAAGAAAGGATATTCTGGAACAGTCGTAATTTCTAAAATAAAACCTATAAATATTACATATGGAATTGGAAAAGAAGAACATGATAAAGAAGGAAGAATAATAACATTAGAGTTTGATAAATTTTACTTAGTAAATTGCTATACTCCTAATTCTAAAAGAGGCCTTGAAAGATTAGATTACAGAATGATTTGGGAAGATGAAATAAGAAATTATTTATTAAACTTGAACAAGATTAAGCCAGTTGTATATTGTGGAGATTTAAATGTGGCACATAATGAAATTGACCTAAAAAATCCATCTTCAAATCATCATAATGCAGGATTTTCAGATGAAGAACGCTCTAAAATGACTGAACTTTTAAATGCAGGATTTACTGATACTTTTAGATATAAATATCCAGATAAAACAGGTGCTTATTCTTGGTGGTCATATATGTTCCATGCAAGAGAAAATAATGCAGGATGGCGTATAGATTATTTTATAGTATCTGAATCAATAAAAGATAAAATAGAAGATGCAAAAATATTATCTGATGTAATGGGAAGTGATCATTGCCCTGTTGAATTAGATATAGATTTATAAGCAGTTGAAATGATTAAAAGTATATGATTAATATAAGTAATTATTTAAAGTTTGATTTTGCTTATAGATTGTTAAGGAAAGGAAATTATCATGAAAAAAGATAAAGTTATGGGAACCAAAAGGTGGTTTTACTGGATTTCAATAGGAATAGTATTAATAATAATATATAAGTTATTAGATAATTTTACAGGAATAGGTGAGTGGATAAGTAACTTTTTTAGCGTCTTAGCACCATTTATTGAAGGCATTTTAATAGCATATATACTTTATACACCTTGTAAAAAAATAGAAAAGATTTTTAAGAAAGGGAAAAACAAATTTTTAAGGAAGCACGCTAGAGGAACAAGTATAACTATTGTATTTATATTAGTAATAGCCTTAATTGCTTGGTTTATGACAGTAATAATACCTACTATTGCAACAAGTGTATCTGATTTAATAAGTAATATTCAAAGTTATTATAATGCAGTAGTTTCAGATAGTCCAGATTTATCTATAACACCATTTATTCAAAATAATATATTAAAACCTGTTGTAGATTGGCTTCAAAATGTAGACTTCGAAGCATTGTTTACAGTAGATAGAATAAAGAATTATTTATCTTCTGCTATGGGATTAATAAGAGGAATAATTAATATATTTATAGCAATAATATGTTCAGTATATATTTTAGCTCAAAGAAATAGAATAGTTAGGTTTATAGATAGACTTTCAAAAGCTGTACTTACTGAAAAAGGTTATGCAAGATTTAATAAATATTTTAATGAAGGAAATGGAATATTCTTTAGATATTTATCTAGCCAGATGTTAGATGGAATTGTTGTAGCACTTATTACAAGTATTGCTATGAGTATATTAGGCGTTAAATATTCGATTTTACTTGGTACTTTAATAGGATTTTCAAATTTAATACCATACTTTGGAGCAATATTTGGAGTAGCAATCGCAATTATCATTACTATACTTACTGGTGGATGGCAACAAGCTTTAATAATGGGGATTATAGTAATTATTTTGCAACAATTAGACGCAAATATTATAAACCCTAGAATAACAAGTTCTTCATTAAAGGTAAGCCCTCTTCTTATAATGTTT
This sequence comes from Bacillota bacterium, assembly GCA_963928415.1. Taxonomy (GTDB): domain Bacteria; phylum Bacillota; class Clostridia; order TANB77; family CAG-508; genus CAG-793. Next base: position 36,749 of record CAWVEX010000054.1, read on the forward strand.
GCAGTAACTGTTGGAGGAGCTTATTTTGGAGTACTAGGTATGTTTTTAGCAGCACCAATATTTACTTTATTAAAAGTAATAGTAGATGATTATGTAAATGAGAAAAATAGGGAAAAAGAAGATGCTAGAGAAAAAGCCAAAATTAATTTAGAATAGAGTGTAAATATAATAAAATTGGATAAAAAAGTAATAAACCATTTGCTTTAGTGAGTGCTAAATTAAATATTTTTAAATTTTAATAATGCACATCATTAATACAAAATGGTTTATTTTTTATTTAAAATAATCCATTATTCCATTATATATTCCCCAAGCAAGCTTTTCTTGATACTCATCAGTTTTAAGTCTTGCCTCATCTTCTTTATTAGATAAAAATCCACATTCTACTATAGTTATAGGTATTTCTACATTTTTCATAATATATACATTACTTATAGCATGGGGAGTTCTTTCATTATCATTTGAAATTGTAGAATTTAAGCTATTTTGAATACTGGTTGCTAATTTCTTAGAATTTTCATCACTATTTTTATAAAAAGTTTGCCAGCCTGAATATTGACTTTCAGATATTTTATTTAAATGAATAGAAACAAATACATCTGCAGATGAATTATTTCCTATCTTTACTCTTTGGTGGACATCAGAAATTTTCTTTTCTCGTATAGTTTCAGCGTCAATCTCACAAATTGAATTTTCATCAGATCTTGTTAAAATTACAGTAGCACCACTACTTTCTAAAAGTTTTTGAATTTTTAATGTAATTTGTAAATTAAGAGGAGCTTCTAAAGTTCCACTACTACTTTCAGCACCTTCATCAGGTGTGCCATGACCAGCATCTAATATAATTACTTTATTAGTAACAGGAACTGCCATTACAGGAATTATTTCTACAGGATGCCTAGTTCTTGAAGAATAAAAAAATACAGAAAGAAGTACAAAAACACTAATTAATGATACTTGTTTAATAAATCTATTTGTTTTTTTAGTAACGCTAAAACTATCTTTTTTATAATCATTTAAATTATTTGATTTATTTACTTTAGTTTTCTTAAATCTATTAAATAAAATATGCATAACTTTAACCTTTCTTAAAGTTTATTTAATAAAAGTATATGAGGAAAAAATAAAAAAATACCCAATTATATAATTAAAATAATTGAGTATTTTTTATTTATTATATTAATTAATTAAATTTGTAAATTATAAATTAAATAATTATTAGTAAATTCTTAATTATAATAAACTATCATAAAAATCTAATATACTTTTCATAACATTTTCATCTAATTCATGACATTTATCTATAACATTTTTTGTATAGACAGTATTATCATCAAGTGTTTTTGAAAGTTCAATTGCATCATAAGTTTTAACAACATCATGAGTTTTATCTTCATATAAAATAGTTTGAATTCTATCTGGATTTACCATTTCATCTTTATGTGAAAGCAAGCTATTACTTAAACTAATAACTTCATCATTTTTACTATGCATAAGAAGTATTGGAGTATTAGGTGCAGAATTAACACCTTTAATTCCATTTTTATCTACATCATTACCAAACTTTATTTTTTCATAAATATATGCATATGGAGATAATAAGCCAAGCCAGTTGCCATATAATCTTTTACCATATTCAATAAGCATATCTCTTGAATTATTAAATCCTGAACGAGAAACAACTCCATCTACTTTATGATTATAATTTAAAACTGCAGTTACAGCATATCCACCCCAGCTATGACCATATAAGAATACTTTATAGCCTTTAAGCTCATCATTATTTTCAACAAATGTAAGTGCAGAGCTTAAATCTAAAGGAGATTGAGCAAGGCCTATCATATCTTTTCCATCACTCATTCCACAACCTGTATTATCATAAGCAAGAGCAATATATCCATTTTCTACAAAATAATATATTTGATTTAAATAATCATTATGAGTATTTGTGTAACCATGTGCAAAAACAATTAAAGCTTTTGGAGTATAAGAATCATCTTTTCTATAAATATAACCTCTTAAAATCTGACCTTTATTTGATGGAAAAGAAACGTCTTCTCTTAGCATATCAAAATCATCTTCTGAATAAGAATTTTTATCTACAGAAATTCTCATACCAAAATTAGCGTTATATGCAATAATCGTTATTGTCATAGGTAAAACAGTTATTAATAAAATTATAAAAATAATTAAAGTGCTTATTAAAATTTTCGTCCTTTTTTTCATAATAATTCCCCTTTCTAGTAATAAAAATTTGCATAAATATTATATAATAAAAAGTTATTTAAATAAATAAAAAAGTGAAGAAATATGTCTAAAATATGCAAAAAATTAAGAAAAATATAATAAAATGTAGAAATTTAAAAAATTATGTCGAACAATTATTTTAAAAAATAAAAAATATATATTTACATATATTGGAAAAGAAGATATAATACAAATATTAATTCAAAAAAGTTATTTCAAAAAATTTAATCTAAAAAATTAATAAATTTAATTAGATTCGAAAAATATCACAATAATTAATTTAATAAAAATATCAAATTTAAAAATTTTACAAAGATTAATACAAAAATATTCAAGAGTTAAATAAGATTTTTAATTTAAATATTAAAAGATTTAATACTTGTTAAAATGAAAGGAAATTATTAAGTATGAAAATAATTAAACTACATGAAAATATATTTCCACAAAATTTAAAGAAAATAAAAAATGCACCTAATAAAATATATGTAGAAGGGAATGAAGAATTATTAAACAAAAATTCTTTAGCAATTGTGGGGACAAGAACACCAACAGAATATGGAAAAAAGATGGCATTTAGATTTGCTAAAGAATTATCTAATGAAGATATTTGTATAGTAAGTGGACTAGCAGATGGCATTGATAGTTATGCACATTTGGGAGCAAAAAGTGGAAAAGGAGGAACGATTGCAGTACTTGGCTGTGGATTTAATCATATATATCCAGAGCATAATTTAAAGCTATATAAAGAAATATTAGAAGAAGGAGGATGTATTGTATCTGAGTATGAACCAGAAGAAAAATATAAGTCAGAATATTTTCCAGCAAGAAATAGAATAATTAGTGGCTTAGCTATGGGAGTATTAATTGTTGAAGGAAGATATAGAAGCGGTAGCAGTATTACAGCAAGACTTGCAATAGAACAAAATAAAGAAGTATTTTGCATACCAAGTAATATAGATAGTAAAACAGGATATGTACCAAATGAATATATAAAAAAGGGAGCACATTTAGTAACTTGCATAGAAGATATATTAGAATATTTTCCTAAAGAAAAAGAAGAAATGCAGTTAGCTCCAGAATATTTAGAAATATATAAATATATGAGTAAAATTCCAATAAGTGTTGATGAAATAGCAAGATTAACTGATTTATCAACAGCAAGTGTAAATGAAAGATTAATGCTTATGGAAATAGAAGGTTTAATCCAAAATGTAAGTGGAGGATATGTAGTTGTATAAAATTAAGGAGTACTAAGCTTAGAAAAAAATTTAATTTGCAGAAAAAGTTGGATAATTTTAACATTAAATTTAAAGGAAAGGAGAAATTCGTATAATAAATATATCATTATACGATTAAAATGTATGCTTTCAATAATTAAAACAATGTCTACTCAAGGACTAGATGGATATTTAATAGAAGTTCAAGTAGACGTATCACCAGGAATGCCTGATTGGATAATAGTAGGCCTTCCAGATACAAGTGTAAAAGAAGCAAAAGAAAGAGTAAGAACGGCAATAAAAAATTCAGGGTATGAATTTCAAAGTAAAAAAATAGTAGTAAATTTAGCCCCAGCAAATACAAGAAAAGAAGGCTCATTATTTGATTTGCCAATAGCAATTGGAATTTTAACAAATTTCGGAAAAATAAAAAAACAAAATTTAGAAGATACAGTATTTGTAGGAGAATTATCGTTGGATGGAAAAATAAATAAAGCTAAAGGGATACTTCCAATATGTATAGAAGCAAAAAAGATAGGTATTAAAAGAATCATACTTCCAAAAGAAAATGCAAAAGAAGCGGCAATAGTTAAAGAATTAGAAGTAATAGGTGTGAGCACTTTAGATCAATTAGTAGACTATTTAAATGATGAGTTAGTAATAGAAAGTACTAGAACTAATATAGAAGAGTTATGGAATAAAGAACAAAAATATGATGTAGATTTTTCAGAGGTAAAAGGGCAAGAAAATGTAAAACGAGCAATAGAAGTAGCTGCAGCACGGTGGGCATAATTGTCTACTTATTGGAAGTCCTGGAAGCGGAAAAACTCTTATATCTAAAAGAATACCTACAATACTACCTGACTTAACATTTAATGAAGCATTAGAGATAACAAAAATACATAGTATTGCAGAAAGCCTTCCAAAAGATAAACCAATAATAACTAATAGACCATTTAGAGCACCTCATCATACGATATCTGAAACATCACTCGTTGGAGGTGGAGCAAATCCAAAACCAGGAGAGATAAGTTTAGCACATTATGGAGTACTTTTCTTAGATGAATTACCTGAATTTAATAAGAAAACTTTAGAAGTTTTGAGAGGACCATTAGAAGATAAAAGTATTACAATAAGCAGAGTAAATGCAAGTTTAACATATCCTTGCAACTTTATGCTAGTAGCATCAATGAATCCATGTCCATGTGGATTTTATGGCTCGAAAGAAAAAGAATGTACTTGTATGCCAAATGCAATATCAAGATACATTAATAAAATTAGTGGACCATTATTAGATAGAATAGATATTCAAATTGAAGTAAGTCAAGTAAAATATCAAAATTTATCAGATGTAAAACCAGCTGAGAGCTCAATGGAAATAAAACAAAGAGTGAATAAAGCAAGAAAAATCCAACAAGAAAGATATAAGAAATATGGAATATATTCAAATTCAGAATTAACACCAAAATTAATAAATGAATATTGCAAAATAGATAGTAAAACATCAAAGATATTGCATGAAGCCTTTGAAAAATTAGGGTTTAGTGCAAGAGCGTATAATAGAATATTAAAGGTAGCTAGAACAATAGCAGACTTAGATGATAGTCAAAATATTGAGCTAAAACATGTTGCAGAAGCAATACAATATAGAAACTTGGATAAAAAATATTGGAAGAATTAAAATTTAGGAAGAGTTTTAATAACTAAGAATGATTTAATGCTTAAGACTATAATGTTTTAAATATTATAAGGAATATGGAGATTATTATTAAATGTATTTTAAAAAGAAAATTGGAAATGAAGGAGAAGACACTGCTGTTAAATATTTAAAATCAAATGGATATAAAATAATAGATAGGAATTTTTATGCAAGACATGGAGAAATAGATATTGTAGCAAAACAAGATAAAGAATGGGTATTCATTGAGGTAAAGACGAGAACAAGTGATGCTTTTGGAAGACCAATAGAAGCGGTAGATAATCTAAAAAAGAAACATTTATTAAATACAATAAAATATTACATCTATTCTAATAAGATTCAAAATGAAAATATTAGAATAGATGTAATAGAAGTGTATAAGATAGGTGAAAGGCATGTTATAAATCATATAAGGCAGGTGATTTAGGATAAAGGTTAACGAACCTTTTAAATAATATTAGCTAATATTTTATCATTATTAGTAAAATTTTTTAACCATTTATTTAAATCTTTTTGCTTTTTAAAAATTAATACCTTATCATTAGGTATGGTTTTCAACATGTTTAACACTATAGGACGTTTCTTTTTATTATAACTGCAAACATATTTAACAAAAGTAAAATTTAAACGTTCTTTGCAACCAGGTAGTTCAGGCTTATCTTTGCCAAAATTTTTAAAGATTCTTTTAAAAATTCCTTTTAATTGAGCAAAAGTTGAATAATCTAGCCATATTATTAAATCTGCTTTTTCTAGTCTGTCTTGCAATGTTTTATTATAATTGCCATCAATAATCCACTTTTCATCATTAGACTTAGATAGAATAATGTTATCTCTTTCATTTTTATCAATTTCAACCCAATTAGGCTGAAAGTTAATGGCATCTAAATGAACTGCAGGAATATTTAATTCTTTAGATAAGATATCTGCTAATGTACTTTTACCACTACCAGATCCACCTATAATAGAGATTCTTTTAACTTTATTTTTACATTTTTCTAAAGTAAGAGTATTAGCCTTGTTAGAAGTATGTAAAGTTTTAGTAAATTGATTTAACATTTTACCTCCTAATTGTAAGAAAAATTATTATAAACTAATGTCATATATTTTTATAATTAATATTTTACCAATATTATAAAATTTTGAAAAGATAAAAATAAAATTTTTAGATAAAAAATTTTTGTGTAACATAACTAGGAAGTAATAATTTCGAGTATTACCTGCACAACCCAAAAGCTGAAATAGGCATTAAAATTAAATAATATTAATGACGCTGAAAAATGAAAGCGAATAAACGGAAATTATAATAAATATTTAACTTTACAATTAAAAATTATAATGATATATTAAAAATAATTAAATCAATATCCATAAAAGGAGGTAATTAGATGGAAGAGATTTATAAAAGAAGAAGTATAAGAAAATATACTGATAAAGAAATATCAGAAAAAATTATGAAAAAAATTCTAAAAGCGGGAATGAATGCACCATCTGCACATAACTTAAAACCATATGATTTAGTAGTTGTAAAAGATAAGGAAACATTAAAAAAATTAGCAGACACATGTATTTATTCAAGAATGTTATGTAATGCAAATGCAGCAATAGTAATATGTTCAGTTGCAGATAATGAAAAAACTCCATATTGGCAATCTGATTGTGGAGCGGTAGCAGAAAATATATTATTAGAAGCTACATCTTTTGGAATTGGAACATGTTGGTTAGGTGGATATCCGGATTTAGATAAAACATCAAAAGAAAAGGAAATCTTAGGAATACCAGAAAATTACCAAGTATTTTGCACTATTTCAATGGGATATCCAGCAGAGGAAAGAAAAATAAATGATAATTATTATGAAGAGAAAATACACTATGAAAAGTTTTAAACAAAAAGTTTATTAAATGTGGATTGTATGCAATAATATTTAATAAAAAAATAAAATAAAGCAAAATTTAAAAGGTACATATAAATGTAATGTATAAAAATGATATTTATACAATTACTATTTTATAAGTACCTTTTTTATTTAGATGTTAATAATTTTTATATTTATAAATAATAAAATATTACCTTTAAATTTAATTATTAAATAATTATTACATAATTGCGTTTGCTATTGGATATCCAATAAATGAAGCAACTAAAATAATTACAAACATCATTATAAATCCATATTTTAATAATTTAGAAGAATCAGTCCATCCAGATGAACCTGCTACAGCAACATATGGCATAGCTGGTGGAGCAGCAGATCCGGTTGAAGCAACAAGACCAATAACTGCTGTTATAGCAGCTGCTCCTAATGCTCCACCTGAAGCTAATGCAACAGGTACTGCTATAGTTGGAACTAATTGAGCAGTAACCATATGTGATGAAAGGTTTGATTGTAAACCAGCCCATAAAGAGAATAATAATATTAATAATATTGGTGAAAGTCCATCAGTAATAGGAGCAATTAAACCAGAGATATATGATGTAAGACCAATAGAATTATTAGTCATAGCAGCACCTAAAGCTAGTGTTGCAGAAACCATTATAATACTTGGCCAAGATACACCTTTTACCATTGCTTCATTTAAATTAATTAAAGGCTTATTCTCAAATTTTAAGATAGAAAGCAATATTATACCAAGAAGTGGAGGTACAGATGTTCCGAAATTATTAATCCATGTAAATAAATCTGCTATCCATTTTACAGAACTAGATTTCAATAAACTTGGAAGTACCCATAAAGCAATAACAAATATAAATACAGCAAGAATAGTTTTTTCACCTCTAGTTGCTTTTGAAACATCTTTTTTCATTGCATCAAATTCCTTAGAATTTAAATTTAAATCTTTTGTATCAGGTTTCATAATAAATCTAAATACAAACATCATTAATGCAAATATTATAATACCAGTTGGAATTGCAAATAACATGTATTGACCATAGTTAATTGAAATTCCAGCAACAGATTTTAATACTCCCATAGAAAGAACAGGAAATACGTGAGCTATTGGTGTCATTCCAGAAGATAAACTTGTGCAAAATACTAAGCCAACCATAAGCATATTTGCATATTTATTACCTTTTTTTAGTCCTAATATATTGTAAATTTCTTCTAGTATAGGAAGAATTACAAAGTATAGAACGGATGGAGACATAAAGCATCCAATAACTATAACTGCTGCAAAAAAGCAAAATGCAAATCTCCAAGGAGACTTTCTCGCAAATTTACTAGTTACAAAACCAAGAGCAATTTTTTTAACATATCCTGTTTGAGAAAATGCATAAGTAAACATAAATGTAAATAGTAAAAATGCAAATGTTTCATTACCAAATGAATTCTGCAAAGTCGTTTTAATACCTAATGATGGAACAAATGCGAGTGTAATAAGACATAGCAAACTTGGCCATCCAATACCTACTGTTATCCATAAAAATAATATTCCAATAAAAATACCTAAAACCTTCATACCATCAGCACTTAATCCTGAAGGAGCAGGTGCAATGAAGAAAATACCAATTACAAATAAAGCTATAATTGTAAAGATAATTTCTTTTTCTGACTTGGTCATTAAAGTTCTTTTTTGTGTTTTTTCCATAAATAATCCTCCTTTGTTAAATTAAAGCACCTTGCTTTAATAATTCATTTTGAATTTTTTTAATATCATAATTTTCATTATTTAAAGTTAGTGCGGCTGCAACTCCAGCAGCTTGACCTGTAGCAAATCCTGTTCCCATAACACGAACAGAACCTAAAGCTAATGAATCTGTTGAAATAGTTCTTCCAGCAGCCCATAAATTAGTAGCATCTTTTACTTTTAAGCATCCAAGAGGTATTGAAAAATACTCGTTATCTGGAATATGAGTATATTTAATAGATGTGTTACTCTTGTGCATTTCTGGACTCCATGCACCTCTTGCAATACTATCATCAGACTTTGGAGCTGTAATAATTTCTTCACCTTTTAACATTTTTTCTCCAATAATTCTTCTAGCTTCTCTAATTCCAACTGCTGGACCAGAAGAAGATATAACTATATTATCAAATCCTTCCATAAATTTTTGAAAAGCTTCAACATAGCTATGAACTTGTGAACGTAAATCAATTTCAGCTTTAGTTAAAGTTTCTGCATCTAAAGCTGGAATAATTGTGCTTGGAATAGTACAATAACCATAATTTTTATCTGGAGCTTTGATAATAAGTCCAGTTTCTTTTTTTATAGGGATTCCTGCTGCTTTAGCTTTTTGCAAAGCTACTTCAATATCTGATTTTAGAATTTCTTTAGCAGGCATATTATCAATTCTAAATGGTAAAGATGATTGTTGTACATTACCATTTTCATCTCCCCAGTTTGTTTTAATTCCTGCAAAATGTACTAAGTTAGCATTACCTGAGGCATCAACAAAAGCTTTTGCCTTTACAGTAAATGTTCCTTCATCATCTGTACATTTGATTTCTTCAATAATTCCGTTGTTATTTACAACTTCATACATTTGAGAATGAAGATAATATTCAACAGAACTTTCTTGCATCATTTTATCCATTACTAATTTTACATATTCTGGATTAAATGATACTGAAACATTACCAGTAGATTTTGATGGCCTTGGATGTATATTAGTTCCATAAGCTTCTAGTCTTTTTAGAACTTCTCCTCCAATACCTTCAACAACTTGGTCATAATTTTCTCCTCTTGTAAAGAAACCACAATAAGCTGTTACTTGTGAATTTGTTGCTTGTCCTCCAAAATATGGATTTCTTTCAATAAGGACTACTTTGGCACCGGTTCTAGAAGCTGCTATTGCTGCTGCAACTCCAGCAGCTCCACCACCTAAAACCGCTACATCACATTCAATGTTTCTTTTCATATTTCCCTCCTTTTTTATTTAAAGATATACATACATATTATATCAATAAAGTTAGGATTTCCATATAAAACAGAAAAATGTAATATTTTTGTAATATAAGGAAGATAAAAATATTAGGTTAATTGAAAAATATTATGAAATCTATTGATGAAAAATCAAAAAATGTTATATAATTAGCAAGAGGTGAAAATAATGCGAGATATAAGAATAGAAAAATTAGCTAGTAATTTATTAGGGCATTCTATCAATTTAAAAAAAGGTGAGAAAGTATTAATAGAGATAATAGGAATGGATGCAATTCCTTTAGGAAAAGAAATAATAAGACAAGCAGAAAATATAGGTGCAATACCTTTTTTTAATATTATAGATTATGAAATAATGAGAGAAATGCTTATAAGTGGAACGGAAGAACAAATGCAAATTTATGCAAAATATGATTTACAAAGAATGAAAGACATGGACGCATATATTGGGGTTAGGGCAAGTACAAATACCGCAGAGTTAAATGGAGTTCCAACAGAAAAAATGGAAATGTATAATAAATATTACACTATGCCTGTACACTTTGAAGAAAGAGTAAAACATACAAAATGGTGTATTTTAAGATATCCAAATGCATCAATGGCGCAAATGAGTAATATGAATACTGAAAGCTTTGAAGATTTTTACTTTAAAGTTTGTACATTAGATTATGATAAAATGTCAAAAGCAATGGATCCTTTAGTCAAGTTAATGAATAAAACGAAAAATGTTCATATAATAGGAGAGGAGACAGATTTAACATTTAGTATAGAGGGAATACCAGCTGAGAAATATATGGGAACATTTAATATACCAGATGGAGAAGTAGCTACAGCACCTGTAAAAAATAGTGTAAATGGATATATAACATATAATACAGAAACAAGATATAATGGAATATTGTTTAACAATATTAGATTTGAATTTAAAGATGGAAAAATAGTTAAAGCTATATCGAACAAAACAAAAGAACTTAATGAAATTTTAGATACAGATGAAGGAAGCAGATATATTGGAGAGTTTGCTTTAGGATTAAACCCTTATATAGAAAAGCCAATAGGAGATACATTGTTTGACGAAAAAATAAAAGGTAGTTTTCATTTTACACCAGGAGATAGTTTAGAAGAAAGCGATAATGGTAACCGTTCAAGTATTCATTGGGATATAGTAAATATTCAAACACTAGAATATGGTGGAGGAGAAATATGGTTTGATGATGTCTTAGTGAGAAAAGATGGTATTCTTGTACTGGACGAATTGAAACCATTAAATCCAGAAAATTTGATATAGGTTTATATTTATTTTTGACAATAATAATCAATAGAGAAAAGTCTAATTTGAAAACAAAAAGAAGCAAAATTAAGAAATTGCTTCTTTTTTTATATATTAGGAAAGTAATATAGATGGAAAAAAGTACAGTTTACATAACTATAATTAATAAGCATAACAAAACCACCAGAACAATAGTAAAATTCTGGGAAATAAATGAATATATAATTAATTATCCTTGTAAATATGATGAAAACCTCTCTTTGATACATAATCAATAGGAACACATTTATCACAAATGATATAAGGTGGAGTTGAAATAGGTAGACCATTCCATTCATCTTCTTGTTCAAATTCTAAAACAGCTTCGATTGGTGCATCAAATTTGTATTTACATTTTGGACAGATGTAAGCAACTGTTTCTCCACTCAATTTAAATGGAAAAGAATTGAAATTAAACATAATAAATTCACCTTTCTAATTAATATAGAGGACAAAATCCATTTTTGTATCACATTTAGGACAATTAAAAGGGTTTCTATGAAAAGCCATAGAAATGCTAAGTTCATATTTTAGAAGTTTTTTTCTAAAAGAACGTAAGTGTGTTTTAATAAGAGGAATCATTTTGTTGTGAATAGAATGTTTTTTTCTATAGAAACCATAATATCTAATAATTTTAAATTGTGAAGGTAATAAATGCCTTAGTAAAAGCATAATAAACTTTGAAGCAGGAAGAGAAATTTCGTGGTATTTATTATCTTTATGGTCAATATAGGAAAAAGTAACATTAGAGCCATCATAATTAATTATACGATTTTCACTAATAGGAACTCTACCACAGTATCTAGTAACATATTCAACACCAGATTTTAAATCTTTAAATTTTTTAGGTTCAACATAAACATAAAAACCTTTAGAATAATTTTTGTAAAGAAAAGATTTAAGTTTGTAAAAAGATTTTCCTAGCTCTTTATAAAGAAGTTTTAAAAGAATTTTCTGAAAACGAAGAGAAAGAGCATCATAATCAAAAAAATTCCAAGGTTTACAAGAATTGTTGTCACCTAGTTTAATTTCTGCAATGAGAATATGGATATGAGGATTCCACTTTAAATCTCTACCAAAAGTATGGAGAAAAGCAAAGAAACCAGGAGTATATTTAATTTTAGAAATATACCTTTTCAAAACGCCTTGTTTATTCTTTTTAAAAGATTCATTTAAAATAGAATAAATAGTATCACGAACAGCTTTAAAAAGAATATTAATTCTATTTTCAAAGGGAAAGAAAAAACAAGTCTAAGTTGTTCAGGAATAGTAAAAACAATTTGCCTATGTTGACAATTGTAAGCAGTTTGAAGGATATTTTCAACTCTATCGTTTTTGTACTTATAACCACAAGATGAGCAAAAACGAGATTTACAAGTATGACCAATGAAGATAATATCGTGACAAGAAGGACATTCGTAAAGAGAACAACCAAGTGTTTTATTAGCACAATCAATAATTTTTTGAATTTCATTATTAGAATTAGGACGATATTTATCAATAATAGATTTGTTTTCAAGATAAGTATTTTCCCAATGATCTTCAAAAATAGAAGCAATCATACCTGTAGATTTAAAAAAATTATAATTCTTATTTAAAGAACCATCTTCATTAAAGCAATTGGCAGAGTATGTTCTACTGTTATAAAAATTTAAAAATTCACATTCTTTGATAGCTTTTATATTTTCCATATTACCTCTGAAACTATTGTAACAGAAAAAGAGTTGCGTTAGCAACTCTTAGAAAGAAAAATCTTGATTTTTCTTATTTTTTACTTATAAGAACATTTAAATGACCTATTTCGGTATATAAATTAGTACATTAAAAATAAGAAAAATGCAATTTTATGTCCTAGCAAGCACTGAATTTGGGAGACCGAAATTCGCAATGGGAAAATTCCCAATCCCTTTTTTAATGAAAGAAGAACTTTGAATGGCGACTACAAGTTTATTTAAAGTGCATTTGAAGAAGAATATTCTGTTGGAAATATAAAAAATAAAATAGGCAGTTGATATCTAAGTAAAGAAGAAGTAATTAAATCTAAAACTTATGATAAAAAATTATTTTATAAAGGTAGCATAAAAAATTTATAATGCTTAAATTATTACTATTGCTATTTATTAAAAGTTTATTAAAAGAATTAAATTATAAAATGTAGAGATAAGAGCAAAAGTAAAGAAGGTTGACAAATATTCAGAACAAATAAGATTTATATGTAAGTATAAACAAAAAAATATAAATGATATAGATAGTTTAAAAAGTCATAAATTAAACAACGAAAGAAAAAATACTGAGAGCAAAGAAATAATTGGAGTTACTTTTGATATAGATAAAGTTAGGAGAGAGATTAAGTTATGTTATGAAGTTGATGATAATGCTGGGAAAGTAAAAAGATATATAAGATATATGAAAAAAATAAAACAGTAAATTTAAAAATAAAAGAAAAAGGATAAAAAAGGTGATAGATAAGATTGGCATATAAACATTTCAATAAATTTCCAGAAATAAAGCTCATTTTGTTGAGAAATAATGAAATTTATGATATAGTAATTTTAAATAATATAATTTATTAATTAAAGATGGGAGAAAAAATATGAAAAAATATACTATAGAAAGAGAAGGTCAAATTGATTTTTTTAATCAATTTAATATAAATTATGAAGATGAACATATATTAATAGATAATACAGATGGTGTTTACAATGGAAATCTATTGGAATTTAAATTAAATATTACTGATACAAATAAAGTTTTATTTCAAACAATTAAATATTTATCTAATATGAGAGTAAAGGGAGAATCTATACCTGCTAATATATTATGCATTGATCTAAATTCTACATTATGTTATGTATATCATTCTCAAGATTATTTTGATGATATTCATAAAATATATTATGGAAGTGCTAGCAAAAATGTGGAAGGATTTATAGCTAGAAATATTATTGATAAAATAGATTATTCAACAGTCGAAGGAGCATCTAGATTAAAACAGTATTTAAAAGAAAAAAATTATATGAAAATAAGACTTGATGAAAATTGTATTGTGGGTTGGGCAAATAGGTATTATAGAGAATATCCAAATGCTGATAAAGGAGATTTCTTAGATGACCGTAAAGGTTTAATTATAAATAAAACTTCAGAAATACGTGAACCTAAAGTCTTTAAAGAATATATTTTACCATATACAGGGAAGACTAATGAGAAATTTAAATATTTAATGGATAAGCTTAATGACAAAAATAACAAACAAAAATTAGGTGCATTCTATACTCCAATAAAATATTGCGAAAAAGCAGCAGAATTGGTTAGAGATGCCATAAAAAGAGTACCTGAAGGGAATGATTATATAATTTTAGATAGATGTGCAGGTACAGGAAATCTTGAAAGCGTTTTATCAGACGAAGAATTATCACATTGTGTTGTATCTACTTATGAATATTATGAATATAAAGTTTTATTAGAAAGAATAGGAGAAAAAGTTAGAGATATAATTCCTCCTGTAGAAGCACAAGTGGAATATGTTGACGGATGTATTTATAATGCAGATGCATTATCAAAAGAATATATAGAAAATCCAATATTAAAAAAATACATAGAAGATCCGAATTGTACAATTATTATATTTGAAAATCCACCCTATTCAGATGATAGCGGAAGTACCCCTCAAACTGGTAAATCAAGGTCAATGACAAAAAATACGTATGTCGCAGAAAAATTTAATGAAGAAGTAAAATCAGACATACCTGGTTTAGTACAATCAAAAGATTTATCTAATCTCTTTATATGGTCTGCTTTCAAATATTATTTAAGATATCCAACTGATAGCTATATAGTTTTTTCACCAATAAAATATTGGAAAATAGGTCATTTTATACATAAAAAGTTTATGCAAGGCTTTCTGTTTAATAGAGAGCATTTTCATGCTAGTAAATCTGCAATTTCATGTATTTATTGGTCTAACGAAAATGAAGATAATGATGTTCAAGAATTGAAATTAGATGCTTTTAATATAATCAATGAAGAACTAATCCATGAAAAAATAATTACAGTTAAGAAAGTTTATAAACCAGTAAATAAGTTTTTATTTGATAAGAGAAAATTTAGTGATGATAAAAATGATGGCGTTTGGTGTGGAAGAGATGGCTATGAAAAGGAAAAATTACCAAGTACAAGTACGGATAATATTTATAATAAAAATATATTGGGATATATACATTTAGTAGGATTTGCTTTTGACATGAAAAATAAAGCATTTGTAAGAACAACACTAAATTTAAGAAAAAATGGATTCTATCTGAGAGATGATAAGTATTTGTATGGACTACCACTATTTTGTGCTAAATGTTATCCTCAAGATGAATGGTATTTTACAGATGTATATTCTACAACGGCAGATGGTGGAGAAAAATACAAAAAGGATAGAGAATTTTTAAAAAGTTGTTTGATTTATTCTTGTTTAACTTCTGCTAATCATTGTATTTCTTTTGAGGGAACAGATGGTAGGTTTTATAAGAATGAATTATGTTTTGATAAAGGAACTATAGCTTCCAGTGAATTAAATAAGATGAAGCTTAATGATGATGAGAGAGTTATTATAGATTTATGGAACAAAATATTGCAACAAGCTTCTAAAACAGAAAATTATAACGGTAAATATAAGTATGGAATATATCAAATATCAAAAGAATTAAATACAACATACATTGATGAAAAAGGCGATACTATATATAATTATCCAGAATTAAATGGAAATTTAAATACTATGAAATCTAGATTAAAAGAATATTACAAAAAACATATAGAATCTAAAATGTTTGAATATGAATTATTAAAATAGTTAAAAATTAATAGAAAGTAGAAATAAAAAATGTGGAGGATAATATGGCTGACCAATTATTTCATAAAACAGAATATCAAGTTCAACAGTTAGTAGATATGGCTAACAAAGGAACTTTAGGATTACCAGATTTACAAAGAAAATTTGTATGGAAACCAAATAAAATAAGAGATTTATTGGATTCCATGATAAAAGGTTACCCAATTGGATTTATAATGTTATGGGCTGCACAATCCAATACCTCTAAAGGAGAAAATAAAACTATAGGTAGAGATGATAAAGTTGCATTTGGACAAGATTATGTAATAATAGATGGACAACAAAGAATAACATCGTTATATGCTGTAATGACAGGAAAAGAAATTAAAGAAGAAGGTAAACAAATAAAAATCTCTTTTAATCCAGTTTCAAAAGAATTTGCAGTATGGAATGCTAGTACAGAGAAAAATCCAGAATGGATAAGTAATATTAGTGATATATACATAAATGTTAATAGAAGCAGAGCATTTATTAATAATTTTATCAATAGTTTAAGAGAATATAGAGAAAAAAACGGAGAAACATTAACAGAAGAAACTGAACAAATAATAGATGAATCTATTTCAGAAATACTAAAATTAAGAGATTATCCTATTAATGCATTAGTAATAAATGGAGATGTTGATGAAGAGGCTGTAGCTGATATTTTTACAAGAGTTAATTCTGGCGGAGTAAAACTGAATGAAAATGATTTTATAATGACTTTAATATCAGTAACATGTCCTGAATTAAGAGATAAAATTGAAAATTTCTGTGAAGAATCTTCAGATGAAAAGAAAAGAGGCAAAGCGTATAATAAGCTAATTGAAGTAAAACCACAACAAATCATTAGAGCAACCATGGCATTTACTTTTAAAAGAGCTAGGTTAAAATATGCTTATATGAAGCTAAGAGGAAGTGATTTAAAAAGAGGGGCTGATGGTAAAATAGACATTATCTTAAGAGAAAAGAGTTTCAAAGAACTTTCTAGTGGATTAGCAAAAGTATTAGATTATGAAAATTGGAATGAATTTTTAAGAACTGTAATGTCAGCTGGATTTTTGACTAATTCAATGGTAAGTTCTGAAAATGCCTTAGTGTATTCCTATACGATGTTTCTATTAGGAAAATATGATTTCAATGTAAGTTCTGAAAGATTAAGAAAAATAATTGCAAGATGGTATTATATGGTTTCTACAACATCACATTATACGGGTTCATTTGAATCAACAGTACAAGAAGAATTAAATGATTTAGAAAGAATTAATACAGATGATGAATTTGAAACATATTTAGACAATAAAATAAAATTAGTATTTACAAAAGACTATTTTACTCATACGTTACCAGACGATTTAAATTCATCTGCATCAGTCTCTGCTGCTTGGAATACATATTTAGCAGCATTAAATATATTAAATAAAA